>CAYJQR010000014.1:0-24345 GCA_964372345.1 uncultured Planctomycetia bacterium
GTATCGTATAGTTTACCTTTAATGGACGAAAAAGGTCAAGGGGTTCACCGTCAAAAAAACAGTGGTGGCGCGCAGAACTAAATTCGCGTAGACGCCCGCCATCACGTCATCCAAGACAATCCCCCATCCCCCGGGGAGAGATTCAATTTTGCGGATCGGAAACGGTTTGAAGATATCAAATACCCTAAAAAGAAGGAACCCCGCCAAGAGCATTGGGCCGTGGCTCTGAGTTCCGATCAGGGTAACCCACATCCCGATGACTTCATCAATGACAATACAAGCGGGATCTTTCTGTTTCAGATGCCGGGCCGCTATTGTACTGCTCCAGATCGAGAAAACAAACAGCCATGCTAGAAACATCACAACGGCCGATGGCCCACCGATAAGAAAAGCAAGCACATAGAGCATCAACCCCAGCAAGCTTCCTACTGTTCCGGGAGCTCCTCCAACGTTGCCGGCGCCGAAGAGCGTCGCTATTTGAACGGCCAATTTATCTGAGTTCACTTTTGCCTCTTCGCTAGTGACCGCTGGAGGTCAAACAGGTACGCCCCTCCCGAAATAAGCGTGAATATCATCGCCAGCAGGGCCAGATAGAAACTACTGTTCAGGAAAAACAATTCCAGCGCCGGATTCCAAAAGGAAAAATATCGCCCCTCCATGCTTTTCACCGTTAAAAAAATAAGAACATACAGAATCGCTACTATCTGACTCACTGTCTTTTGCTTGCCAGCCATCTGCGCCGGCATGACAATCCCCTTTTGAATGACCCACAGCCGAAGGAACGTCACGGTGATTTCACGAATAAAAATAACCAGCGCCAGCCAAAGAGGAAAAATCCCCAAACGGACAAAAGCAAAGAATGCCGTCAGAATGAGCACTTTATCGGCGATGGGATCCATGATGGCGCCGAAAGCAGTGATGTTTTTTCGGCTCCTGGCAAGTTGTCCATCAAGGAGATCCGTCAGGGAAGCAATGATAAACGTCGCCAAAGCGAATGTTTTTGCCCAGATAAAATCCCAAAAAAGAAGAGGCCACAAAAGAAAGGCGAACGCGATCCTGGAAAGGGTTAATAGGTTAGGAAGAGTCATTCACAAACTTCTCCGACGAGATCATATTCCAGCGTATCGGTGATTTGCACTTTCACAAAATCTCCCGGCTTGAGATTCCTTTTCCTTCTAGCTTCTAGCTTCGAGCTTCGAGCTGTTTTTACGTAGACCTGCCCATCCACCTCCGGAGCATCCGCTTGGGTGCGTCCGAGGCAAACATCTTTTTCTTCTTGAGGAAATTCATCAATGAGCACGGTGATCGTCTGACCAAGCAATCGAGCGTTGACTTGCGAAGCGACTTCTTGCTGTAACGACATGAGGCGTTGGAGCCGCTCTTTTTTCACGCTGTCAGGAATTTGGACCGGAAATTTTGCCGCCCGGCTCCCCTCTTCCTGAGAATAGATAAACGCCCCCATTCGGTCGAACTGAGTTTCTTTGACAAAATCCAGCAGTTCTTCAAACTCCTCTTCGGTTTCTCCAGGATAGCCGACAATAAAGGCAGTGCGAATGGCGATTCCCGGAATCTGCTTTCTAATCTTCTTCAAAAGCGCTTCAATGCCGCGCCGGGTTACTTGGTCTCGGGCCATGCTTTTGAGGATACGGTCGTTGATGTGCTGAAGAGGCAAATCCATGTATTTGCAAATCTGCGGATAGCTCGCCATAACTGATAATAATTCGTCAGAGATATTGGAGGGATACGTGTACAACAGCCGCAGCCACTGAACAGGCGTTTCCTCGCAAAGACGACGAAGCAGCTCCGGTAATCGAACTTCTCCGTAGAGATCCCGTCCATAGGATGAAGAATCCTGCGAGACTAAATTGATTTCTTTAATTCCACTCTGGGTTAACTGTCTCACCTCTTGAACCACCGACTGAATCTCCCGGCTTCGATGAGGCCCTTTCATTTGAGGGATCACGCAGAAAGCGCAGTGATGCTCGCATCCCTCGGAGATTTTGACATAGGCGTAATGAGAAGGGGTTAAGAGCAACCTCGGCGTTACATGATTATAGAGGTAGTTGGGGATACCGACAACGGCCCCTCTTTTTCCCCGAAGACTCTTGCCGACGGCAGTGACAATCTCTTCGCAGTCGCCTGTTCCAAGAAAATAATCCACCTCCGGCAGTTGATCCAGCAGTTCCTTTTGATACCGCTGGGCCAGACAACCGGCGACGACCACCGCCTGGATCTTTCCTTCTTTTTTCATCTCAATCGCCTGCAAGATCGTGTCAAGCGATTCCCTCTTGGCGTCCTCGATGAAACTGCAGGTATTGATGACCAGGACATCAGAATCCTCTGTCCGCTTGGCCATTCCATAGCCAGCCCTTGCTAAATGACCCAGCATCACTTCAGAATCCACTAGTGTTCTGGGACATCCTAAGCTAATAATTCCTATCTTTGTTTTCATAAAATTCTCATCCCTTCACGAGTCAGCAGGATCCCCTTCATTACCTGCCCCCGTTTGCCGGGTTTGCCCAGTAGTTTCCTGTTGAGCAGCACCTCGACACCGCCGGCATTGCCGACCCAGAGCTCCGCTTTTTCCTTGGGATGCCAGACCTCAGAGCTGTCTTTGGCCAGCACATTCTGGAAAACAATTTGATCATCAACCCGAACCTGCGCCCATGTCGGCTCGATGGCTCGCAGGGTCACTTCCAGAGGGGCGTTTTTGGGGATCAAAAACTGGGGCGCTTGCGGAAGGCGGGCCGTCGATAAAGAAACCCCGTTCGCTTGTTTTAAAACTTGGACCTTATGGCTGAGCGCGGTAATACCACGTCCGACAATGATCACAGTCAGAACAATACAGGTCATCGAGAGAGCGTTGGAAAAAATTTTATTCTTCTTCCAAAAACCGCCTGTTTCCTCTTTTCCATTCTCAGAAGCATTGACAGCGGCAGAACCCTTTTTTTTAACAATTGAGGCTCCTTGATATTTCTGCAGCATCGCGTTGCTGTCCAACCCGAGAAAATCGGCGTATTGTTTTAGGAAACTTCTCGCGTAAAGGCCGCTGGGAAGTTTTTCAATTGCGCCCGCTTCGAGATTTTCCAGAATGCGAATATTGATTTTGGTCATCAGCGAAACGTCCTCTAAGGAAAGCTTCTTGCTTTCTCTTTCCTGTCTGAGAGTTTTGCCGATCGCTGGAGTCATCCCACCACCTGCCTTGTTTTCTACTGCGCCTTATTTTCAAATTCTTCACGGCTGACCAGGATTTCCCGCGCTTTACTCCCCCTGAAAGGGCCCACAATTCCTTCTTGTTCCATCATATCCACCAGCCGCGCCGCGCGTGTGTATCCCACCCTGAGGCGTCTTTGTAAAATGGAAGCGGAGGCCTGTCCCGTCTCTAAAACAATCCGGGCCGCCTCGTCAAAGAGTTCGTCCCTGCCCAGATCTCTGCCGATTCCTCCATTTTGCTGCTGGACATCTAATAATTCCTGATCAAATTCCGCCGCCCATTCTTTCTTCAAGAAAGAAACAAGGCGTTCAATCTCCGTATCGGCCACCAAGGCCCCTTGAGCGCGAATCGGCTTCAAGGAACCCGGTTTTAGGAAAAGCATGTCTCCCTTTCCAAGAAGCTTGTCAGCCCCGTTGGCGTCAAGCACCGTCCGCGAATCCACTTTTGAAGCTACCTTAAAAGAAATCCTGGCCGGGAAATTGGCCTTAATCACCCCCGTGATCACATCTACCGACGGACGCTGAGTCGCCAGAATCAAGTGAATTCCGACGGCGCGAGAGAGCTGAGCCAAACGAGTAATGGCCCCCTCAATCTCATTGGCGAGAACCATCATCAAATCGGCCAACTCATCAATGACAATCACAATGTAAGCAAGCGGTTCGGGCGCGTTTTCTTCCACTGTGGCATTTTCCCCCGGTGATTCATCCGTTTGCGCCGCTTCCGGTTTCGCCGCGGGGACTAGAGTTCCCGATTTAACTTTTTCGTTGTACATCGTAATATTTCTGGCCCCCGCCCCTGCCAGCAGACGATACCGCCGTTCCATTTCTCCGACGACCCAGTTGAGGACAATCGCCACTTTTTTGTAATCGGTCACGACGGGGCAAATCAGATGAGGAACATCGTTGTAATTGGCTAATTCCACCATCTTCGGATCTACCAGGATCAGTTTCAATTCATCCGGCGTGTTATTGTAGAGCAGGCTCATAATGAGCGCGTTGACACAAATAGTCTTGCCGGAACCGGTCGTTCCCGCGATCAACAGATGCGGCATGTCCGCCAGATTGGAGACGATGGGAACACCCGAAGTATCTTTGCCGAGGGCCAGGAGCAGTTTGCTCTTGCTCCGCTGTGATTGATACTCGCTGGAAGCCAAAACTTCTTTCAAGAAAACTAATACAGGGGCGCGGTTGGGGACTTCGATCCCTAAACGGGAAGTCCCGGGAATAAGGGCCATCCGGACACTTGAGGCCTTCATCGCCATCGCGATATCGTCGCTCAAGGCAATGATTCTCTGAACTTTCACCCCTGGCGCGGGTTGTATTTCATACCGTGTGATTACCGGCCCTTGATTCACCTCTTCCACTTTGGCCTCGATGCCGAAATCCTGCAGTGTCGCCTCCAGAACCTCTGACTGTCCCCTTAAATCGTCCTGAAGCCCCTGTTCGTCCGCCGGAGGGGGGTCTTCAAAAAGAGAAAGACCGGGAGTTTCTTTCATTCTTCTTTGCTTCCCTCTGGAACCTGAAGAAGGAATATGCTGGCGGATAATCGGGCCGACGGACTCGGGAGATTCTTCTAAAAATTCCTCCACTCCTTTTGGCGTGGGGCTTATGGATTCCTTTTCCTTTGTGACATTAGCGCCGGCAGTTGCCGTGTTTGAGCGAACCCGGGGAGCTCTCTGGCGCCCAGCGCGCGCTTTTCTTTCTCCTTTCGCCCAAAAGACCCATTGGTCAATTAGCCAAAGAACTCCGGCGCCGATTGCCTTCCCCATGCTGATCATAAAGGGAATCGCCAGAAAATCAGTCAATACCAGCAGGGAGAGGGTCGCGATAGTGGCGGAAATCAGGACCGCGCCGACAAACCCAAAATAGTGGGTGAGAAAATCTCCCACCAGCATACCGAAGAGCCCTCCCGCGGCCATCATGTTTGTTTTAACGGAATTCCCGACGAGAATACTCAACAGCGTCGGCAGTGACAACGCCAGCGTGACGCCGCTGCCGGTTTTCAGGACGCGATGCTCTGTTTTCCAGCCATTCCAAAGACCGATTCCCCAAACCAGGATCACGGCAGGAACTAACACTGAAGTCCACCCGAGCAGAAAAACAAGAACCCCGGCCGAATAGCTTCCCATCCATTGAATCCAATTGTGGGCGGGCCGGTAGGGATCTGAGGTGTACCACGGGAGATCGTACGGAGTGTAGGAAATCAAACTCAAAAAAAGAAGCATACTCAGCAAAAAGAGCAACCCGCCATTAATCTTTTGCCGGACGTTTTCCATTGCTTACTCCTCTTTTACTCTCTGGAATTTGTACGCTTTGACAACGTTGCGCATCAACATTATGACGGTTATCGGACCCACCCCTCCGGGAACCGGCGTGATAAATCCCGCGCGCTGTTCTCCTTTTTCATATTCGATATCGCCAACGATCTTTCCGTTAACACGGGAGATCCCCACGTCAATCACGACAGCGCCGGGACGGATCCATCCCCCTTTGATCAACCCCGGTTTCCCAACCGCCACGACCAGAATCTCGGCTCTTCTGACATGACCTGATAAATATCCTCTCTCATCCGTCGCGATATGGCAAGTAGTCACCGTAGCCAGATTCTCCAGAAGCATCAGCCCCACCGGTTTTCCCACCAGCTCGCTGTGCCCCACAATCACCGCTTCTTTGCCTCGCAAATCAATCTTTGTGGAATAGATGAGCTCCATCACCGCTTGCGCGGTGCAGGAACCGATCCGGACATGTCCCAGCAAGATCTGCCCGACATTCTCAGGTGTAAGGCCGTCAACATCCTTCAGGGGATTCACATGCTGGAGGATTTCCGAGCGGCGGATTTGCTCCGGTAAAGGAAAATGAAGGATCATCCCAGTCACTTTAGGATCCCCGTTAAGACCATCCACTAACTTAAGAACTTCCTTCTGCGGCACATCCTTCGGCAAATGACACAGCTGAAACTCAATCCCCATCTCGTCTGCAATCCGCTGTTGGGCCGTGATGTAGAGCTTTGTCGCGGGATTTTCTCCGATAAATAGACTCGCCAAACGCGGAGGACGCCCGTAACGTTTCTTGAGCTGGGCCACTTCCTTTTTGATGTGTTCACCAAACCGCAGGGCAATTTCGCGCCCATCTAAAATTTTCGCGCTCATTTTAAAAGTTTATCAAGTGTTTTTAAATTCTGTTCCACATTAAGAGACTCAGCCCTAATGGCTGCTTTCAAAAATATTTTTCCGGCAGTCCAGTCACCCCGTAATGCCGGCTTAATTTTACGACTCCACCGGTTTGTCAATCGAAGCGCCCGTTGGCAATTCTGACAAATGACTCTAGGAACTTCAACGGCGTCCCTGAGCGCTTTCTTTTTTTCAGTAAGCCCCTTTTTCCAAGAACGGGCTACTTTGGCGTAGGCCTTGGCGTCTTCATCCACCAAGTGAATTAACGTCAACCGGACATGACGTATTCTGGTCAAGTGATTCGGTGAAATTTTCGAATATCCCATGCTCATTTCGAGCAAAGCGGCTCCTAACGCCCCGACGAGGGCGCCGCTGCTTCCGCTCCCGGGAACCGGCGCCGGGCGCGCCAAAGCATTCATATAATTCGCAATCGGCTCCCGCGCTAGTTTTTTCATGGATGGATCTCTTCTATCGTCAATAACGATTCTACGGGAATTCCCAAAGGTTCCAAAGTTTTTGTTCTTTGTTCTCTTTCTCTTCGGTCAACGACACAGAAGATTCGGGTTACTTTGACTCCAAGAGCTTCGACTTTTTTCGCCGCCTCCAGGATCGATCCTCCGGTAGTCAATACGTCATCCACCAAGGCAACTCGTTCTCCGGGTTTTAAGTCAGCCCCTTCAATCAGTTTCTGGGTTCCATACTCTTTGGTTTCTTTGCGCACAATAAAAACCGGGATCGGTTTTTTCTGCAGGAAACTCGCCACCGCGATGCTGGAGACAATCGGATCCGCCCCCAGCGTCAAGCCCCCCACCGCGGCGATAGAATCATTCTTTAACCGTTCGAACAAAAGCTGTCCCACTAAATAGGCCCCCTCGGGATCGAGGGTTATCTTTCTGGCGTCAACGTAAAAATCGCTGGTCTTCCCCGAAGCCAGGACAAAATGGCCGCGTTTATACGCTTTCTCAATGATCAATTGTTTCAATCGTTCTTTCATCGGGTCAAAAGACATAATTATTATCGTATATCTTTGTAGGGGCAACCCCCTGTGGTTGCCCTCGTAGGGGCGCAATTTATTGCGCCCTATGCTTGCGATTGATGAGGGCGTGATAAATCACGCCCCTACATTTTAAATCCCAATCACCTTCCCTGTGGGATCCAGATCAATCTCTTTGCCCCGCGGTTCTTCCGAAAGTCCCGGCATCGTCAGGATCGCCCCGCACATCGGGAAGAGATATTCCGCGCCGGCGGCAATTCGGATATCCCGGATCGGCAACGTAAACCCTACCGGCGCTCCTTTTAATTTCGGGTCGTGCGACAACGACAAATGTGTTTTTGCCATGCAGACCGGCAGTGATTCAAACCCGAGTCTCCGGTAAAACGCAACCCGCTCCCGCGCCAGTTCACTATACTCCACTTTTCCCGCTCCGTACACCTGAGTGGCAATCGTCTTGATTTTCTTCTCAATCGAGTCCCCCAATTGATAGAGGAAATGGAAGTCATTTTTTGGGCCGGCCGCTTTATTCACCGCCCTGGCTAACCCTTCAGCCCCCTTCGATCCTTTCAGAAACACCTCATTGACCTGGGCGTCTAAAGCCCCGTGAGCTACCGCTTGATCACGGACAAAAGCCAGTTCCTCATCGGTGTCTTCGGCAAAACGATTGATCCCGGCCACTGCCGGGATTCCGAATAATTTCACATTAGCAATCTGCTTGATCAAATTGGAACACCCTTTCGCTAGGTCACCGTCCCCATGATGCTTCAACCCCCGGATCGTACAGACAATGACGGCGGCGTCGGGTTTGAGCCCGCTCGCCCGGCACTTGATATGACAAAATTTTTCCCCGCCCAGATCCATGCCGAAACCGGCCTCTGTCACCACGTAGTCGGCGAGCCGCAATCCTATTTGATCGGCCAGAATCGAATTGGTCCCGTGTGAAATATTCCCGAAGGGGCCGGCGTGCATCAGGCATGCTGTCCCTTCGCTGGTTTGCAGTAAATTGGGTTTAATGGCGTCTCGCAGAATCGCCGCCATCGCGCCGGCAATCTGCAAGTTCCCCGCGGTGACCGGCTTCTTCTCTTTGGTATAAGCCACAATGATATTGGCCAGCCGTCGGCGCAAGTCTGGGATATCCCGGGACAACGCCACCAGCGCCATGACTTCACTGGCGGCGGTGATGTCAAAACCGCTTTCGTAAGTGAATTCGTCTTCCAATTTCCCGCTCGGGGAAACACGGAAGTGCCGCAACGACCGGTCATTCATGTCCACGACCCGCCGGATATCCAAGCTCGTGCGATCAATGTTCAGACGGTTGCCGCGGTAAACCGAGTGATCCAGGTAGGAAGCCAGAAGATTGTGGGCTAATCCAATCGCGTGAAAATCTCCGGTCAGATGAAGGTTAATCTCATCCGATGGGAGCACCTGCGCCATCCCGCCGCCGGTGGCTCCCCCTTTGACACCGAAGATCGGTCCCAGCGACGGCTGTCGAAGAGTGCAGATCGCCCGGTAACCGATCCGGTTGAGCCCCAATGAGAGCCCGATCGTCGTCACCGTCTTTCCTTCCCCCATCGGCGTCGGAGTCATGGCGGTGACCAGAATATATTTTCCCAGACGTCTCCCCTTAAGGCGTTCGAGAATGGAAAGGGCCACTTTCGCTTTGTGACTGCCGAAAAACTCCAGTTCCTCCGGCCGAATGCCTGTTCTCTTCGCGATTTTTGATATCGGTTGGAGCTTCATCGTTGAAATCTCTTCGCCAATTCTTCTTTAGAGATCCTCCAGGTCGTCGGCCTCCCGTGAGGACAGCTCTGAGGAAATTTCACCGTCTGCAATTGATCCACCAGCGGCTGCATCTGCGTTTTATCCAGCGCCTCTCCGGCCATCACCGAGGAGCGGCACGCGAGAGTTTTGAGCACTTGATCGGGGATCGTCTGTGAAGTCCCTTTTTCTAAAAAAATAATTTCCGCCAGAAGATCTCTCAAAAACTTCTTCAAATTCACTTGATTCAAAACGCCGGGGGCCGAACGAATCAAAACGCTGTTACTGCCAAAGATCTCTATTTCGAAACCGATTTTCGAGAATAACTCCTGATTCTCCGCCCAAGCGGTTTTTTCCTGAGGAGTCAGTTCTACCGTCTCAGGAAAGAGAAGCGCCTGCGATTCCAGTTTTGCCGTTTGAAACTGCTCTGTCAATCGTTCATATCGAATCCGTTCATGGACGGTATGTTGGTCGTACACCAACAGCCCCTTTTCGTCCTCGGCGACGATGTAGGTGTTTTGAAGCTGGCATAAGGCTTTTATTTTGGGCGCTGTTGTTATTTCTAATAACGATTCTGCTCCTGCAGGGGCAGGACTAAAACCTGGCGCCGCATTTTCGACATAGTGGTCACCTGTTCCAAACACGCTCCTATCCACTGGGGTGTTAGCGTGGCTGAAATATCCCTCAACCGCTTCCCGAACTTGATCAGCCCGCGAATGATCTTCAGGGGCAAGTTTCAAACCCACCCCTACAGATTTCTGCTGCAATATTTTTCGGATCGCGCCAACGACGTCATCGTGAATCCTCGCTTCTTCCTGGAACTTGACCTCCCGTTTGGCTGGATGGACGTTGACATCCACCCTCTTAGGATCAATTTCTAAAAAGAGAAAAACCACCGGAAAACGTTTGCCCGGCAAAAGGGTATGGTATCCTTCCATCACCGCGTGGCTAAGACTTCGATTGCTGATTCCCCGCCGGTTCACAAAATAATATTCCCCGGTTCGATTCGGCCGGTTCAGCGCCGGCCCTCCCAGCCATCCCTTTACTTCCCCCCAGGAAAATTTTTCTCCCGCGATGGGACTTAACGCAGAGGCGACTTCCTGGCCGAAAAGAAGACGAACTCTCTCTTTGGGATCATGAGTCACTGGAATTTCAAAGATCGGCTTTCCCTGTCGTCGCAGGCGAAAATCAATGGCGGGACTGGCCAGCGCCAACTGAGTCACCAGATGGGTAATATGCCCAAACTCTGTCATTTCTGACTTCATGAATTTCCGCCGGGCCGGTGTATTGTAAAAGAGGTCACGGACTTCGATCATGGTTCCTTGAGGAGCCCCGATTTCAGAAACTTCTTTAACCTCTCCCCCTTCAATCACAACGCGAGTCGCCGTTTTGTCGCTGGCCGATTTTGTTACCATCGTCACACGGGATACCGCCGTGATACTGGGCAACGCTTCCCCTCGAAACCCCATCGTCTGGATTTGCCAAAGATCGTCCACATCCCTGATCTTGCTGGTCGCGTGGCGCAGAAAAGCAAGCTTCGCGTCCTCGGACGACATCCCGCAGCCGTTGTCGGTCACCCGAATCAGTCCTGCACCGCTGGAACTGATCTCAACAACCACCTCGGCGGCCCGCGCGTCAATCGAGTTTTCAACCAGTTCCTTGATGACGCTGGCCGGCCGCTCGATGACCTCTCCAGCCGCAATTTTGCTGGCAATCGCCTCTGGCAAAACCCTGATCGATCCCATTGGAAAGGTTTATTTTAGCACCCAAGGAGAGAATAAACAAGTTGTCTTTAAAAGGGTTGTATGTTATGTATAAGGAGTTAAACCCACACCCAGCAGAATGATCCAAAAACTGACTGAAATCCTAAAACGGGAACATTCCTACTATACGGACACACCCCGCTCCGCTACTTTAGAGCTAACCTATCGCTGCAACCTTACCTGCCGCACGTGCGGCGTCTGGAAAAAGGGTTTTAAGGACATCGAAAAAGAACTGACACTCCCGGAAATTTTTCAAATCATTGACCAGATCAAAGAGTTTGGGGTTGAGCGGATTTCGTTGCTCGGCTCCGAGCCCTTCATGAAAGAAAACATCGAGGATATCTTCCGCTATATAAAAAAGACTGGTCTAAAGTGCTTCATCACTTCCAACGGCGTTTTAATGACGCCGGAAAATATCCGAGCGATGATCCAAGCGGAGGTTGACAGAATCAATATCTCCATTGATGGGGTCGGAGAACGCCACGATAAAATTCGCGGGGTACCGGGAACGTTCGACAAGGCGCGCGCGAATGTCCGGCTCCTCGTCGAAGAAAGAGAAGAATCGGGAAAGAAGAAACCGGAAATCACCCTTCACTCCACCCTATCACGCCTAAACATTGATCAAATCGAACCGGTTAAAAAACTCAAAGACGACTGGCGGGTGGACCATGTCACTTTTCAATACATGGTCGAGACCCCGAAAGAAAAGGTGGAAGAAACTCAATTTAACGGAATTCGAGCCGCTTCCCACCGGCTCTCGGCGTGGAATGACTCCTTACTCTTCAGGAAAGAAGAAGTGGGCCATCTGCGCCAAACGATCCGACGGATGCGTGAAAGAGGTGAAAAACTCGATTTCGCCATGCGCTCTCTTGACCGATGGTCCGATGAGAACCTGCTCACCGGACAGGTTCCCATTAAAAGATGTTACGCGACGCATAATCACCTGTTAATCAATCCCTTCGGGGACTTGATCCCTTGTTCTAATATTGATGATCTTCCATTCGGGAACCTGCGAAGAAATTCTATCGAGGAAATTTGGAATGGAGATAAGCGAAGTGAATTTACGCGGGAACTGAAACAGCGCTTCTTCCCTGTCTGCGCGAGCTGCGCCAATTTCAGCATGACCCCGGGGCAGATTTTTACTGTTGTTACCGGTGGAACGCTACAATAACCCCATCAATTTCTTGAGGCGGGATTCCATGCGTTTTAAGGGAACAATATCCCCTTTTTCTTTCGCCACCCCAATCCCCTGTTCATAAATTTTCTTCGCCTGCTCCTTCTGGCCGCACGCTTCAAGCGCCTGCCCCAGGATGGCATACGAAGGAGAATGCTTGGGATCAGTCGCGATGGCCTGTTTTAAAACATCCACCGCTTCGATATAACGCTTGGCATCCACATACACGCTCCCCAAACTGAAATATCCCAGAATGTCCTTTGGGTCAAACGCGATCGCCTTTTGCGCTGTCTGAATTCGACGTTCGATTTGACGAATCTCATCCTCGTGCGATTGTAGGGGCGATTCGCGAATCGCCCCTACATCATCGGTTTTCTTAGATTTTAATTCCGCCTTCCATGAGAGCCGCCGCGCCTCGGCCTGTTCTGCTTCGGCTTCGTCAATGAGTCCCTTCTGCTGGTAAAACCGGGAGAGATTGGTGTGGGCCATGATGCTGTCGGGATCAACTTGGGCAAGCTGTTTCATCAATTCGACGGCTTGATCCAATCGGCCGGCGTTAGAGTAGAGTACCCCTAAAGATTCCAACGCGTCGGCATAACGGGGGTTTAATTGGATTGCTTTTTCAAGGATGGAGATCGCTTCCTCGACTTTTCTCTCACGGAAAGCGATCATGGCCTGCTGGTACAAATTCATTCAATCCCCAATCGTTTTTTCCCTTCTGGGGTGATTCTCTCAGGAGTCCATGGAGGATCCCAGACAACAGTGGCCTTGACGTTTTCAACGTTGAGTTGGGAACGAACCATCTCCTCGATCTGGGCTGGAATTTGTTGAGCCGAAGGACATCCCTGGGTCGTCAACGACAGGGTCACTTGCACCGAGCCATTCGGCTCGTCAATTTGAATATCGTAGATCAATCCCAGATCATAAACATTGACCGGAATCTCCGGGTCGAAGCATTGCTTGATGACGTTGATCACTTCTTCCTTAGTTGGCATGGCGTAACCTCCTATAACTTCAGTAAAATTC
The DNA here is from genome assembly GCA_964372345.1 of uncultured Planctomycetia bacterium. Lineage (GTDB taxonomy): Bacteria > Omnitrophota > Gorgyraeia > JACOVV01 > JACOVV01 > JACOVV01. The sequence goes on from CAYJQR010000014.1 coordinate 13,099, forward strand.
TAACACACCCTATGAAAATAGGACATTTTTACTTTCCAATCCTCTGCGAGAACAAATAGAGCGGCAATCCTGCGGCTAGTAACCCAATTCCAAACCACGCCTCTTTGGGCTGTTTGGTCCAGACGTCCCAGACATAGAGGAGCATGGTTGCGGCAAAGATAAGAGGAATCCAGGGATAGCCCCAAACTTTGTAGGGACGTTCAAGATCGGGATAGCGTTTGCGTAAAATGATAACCGCGAATCCGGCCATGGCGTAGAAAATGGAAATGACCACCGTTGAATAAGTCACGATTTGATCGAGCGTGCCGGTCCAGACTAAAACAAGCGCCGCGGCCGAGTTAAAACTGAGCGCCCGGGCCGGGGTGGCGAATCTGGGATGGATTTTCCCAAGTAAAGTCCAACTCAGGTGATCTTGCCCAATTGCGAAAAGCAAACGGGCCGAGGTTAAAATATAGCCATTGAGCGCGCCGAAAGTCGAACAGACAACCATCGCTGAAATAATTCCACCGCCCCACGGGCCGACCGCGCGGCGCATCATTTCGGCGGCGACCAATTTATGCTGAGGCATTTCGCTTAGAGGAACATAGATCATGTAGACCCAATTCACGACTAAATAGAGAACCGTCGTCAGCAGTAATCCATACAGAATTGACCTCGGAATGTTTTTCTGCGGATTCTGGATTTCCTCAGCCACATAAGCCGATTCGGTCCATCCGCCGTAGGTCCATAAAACAAACGTGAGCGCCAATCCGCAGGAGGAAAAACTGGATAATTCCAGTGAGGCAGGCCACCAGGTTTGCAGGGACGGCGCATGAGCTGCCCCTGCCATGACCCATCCCACAACAATAATCCCCGCCAGCGACAAAACCTTCAGCGTTGTAAAAACATTCTGAACCCTGGCTCCATTCTGAACCCCCAATGTGTTGGCTAAAGTCAGCAGAATAATCGCGCCGCTTGCGGCGGCTTTTGTTCCCACCGGGCCAGAGCCGGTGAAATAACCCAGATATTCAGCGAAGACAAATCCCAAAACAGCAATCGTGCCGGTCCGCTCGATAAAAAGTTTTGTCCACCCAAAGAGAAATCCGGTCAGCCGGCCGAAAGCAGAGTTCAGATAAACATAGTCTCCTCCGGTTTTCGGCATCGCCGCCCCCAGCTCGGCGTAACAAAGAGCGCCGCAGAAAGATAAAAGTCCGCCGGCAATCCAGACGAGCATCACCAGCCCCGGATAGGAAACATGCGTCGCGACCGGCGCCGCCATCCGGAAAATCCCGGCGCCGATGATACAGCCAATCACCAGAGCGGTCGCGTCCGGCAGACGCATCGAACGGCGCAAAGTAGGGGCAACCCCCTGTGGTTGCCCTTCATCAGGGCGGGCCCTCGGCCTTGCCGAGAGGCAGGCACGGGGGCCCGCCCCTACCGTGGTCTGTAGCTCCAATGCCATGGTTCAAAGCTCGTGTTTTGAGTGTCGTTTCGTGGATAGGAGAGAACAAAACCGTATTCTCCGGCATGCTGTGTGAGCCATTGATATTCCGGCAACACCTCAAACTCTTCGGGTTTGTCTTCTCCATTAATCCCCTCTTGATTGATAAAATCAATCGCCTGTTGCTGCGGACAGCCATGTTCGCTGCATCCGGGCAAGGCGACAAAGCGGTTGGTCTCTTGGATCGAATAACCGTGCTTGGGCATATAAAAAACGAACAGATACAATTGATAAGCGGCCGAACGGTATCCAGATTCTACCAGTAGTCGTTTACCAATATCTCTCTCCATCGCCTCCATCATTTTTAGATAGGCCTGATAAACATCCTTAGGAAGATATTGAATTTCAAGTAGTTTTTCTCCCTCTTTGCCGACGATCTTCTGGCCGCCGATTGTTTCAAAGACGACATGAGACGGATTGACTGGAAATTTTCTGCTGGATCCTTTGAGCTGCTCCGGCTGAATGGCGCGGATATCATCTAGGAATTTCTTTTGCGGCCGGGAGAGGGGCTGGTAGAGTTCTTTAAACGTGAGTAAATTCGCCGTCCCCGCCGCTTTTTTTTCTTCGATCAAAGGTTTGAGCGTTTCCAGGGTCTTTTCGAGGGTAATGATTTCTTGCTTGCTGAGTTTATCGAGATTAATTCCCCAGGAGGAAGGAGAAACGAGAAAAACCAGAAAACACGCAACGATTGCCACCGCCTTCATTCATTCTCCATGTTGCTGGGACGTAATGTTTCCGAAGCGACTTCGACGATTTTAGCTTTGGGACGAGGATGCCTTTGGCCGAGTTGTCCGACGAATCCGCCGTCAGGCGGATGAGGAGTTACGAGGCCAATCCAAGTCACAAAGCGTTAAAAAATCGTCGCGGAGCGAGGAAATATTACGTCCCAGCATTACGCCTCCCCTTATGATACATCAACGTGCACGCCACAACCGCGCTGAACAGAACCATATTCACAATGTTGAACATCTTCCAAACCGGGTCCGGCGATTTTAACGCCGACGGAAACATCAGAACAAAACAAATCCACACTCCCACCGCCCACGCGCGGCTGATGTCGTTGGAGGAGCGGCGTTTAATGATTCTGGCAATTAGTGGAATATTCCACAGCGGCAGAACAATCGCGGCCACCATGGCAATTTTATCTATCATACCAATTTTACCTATCACAGAGCTTATTATAACACAAGGCAGTCTACGTCTCTCTTCGAGATGCCCGCACTCTCTCCACTTTCCCGAGCAGTTTCTTCCGAAGACGCAGATTTTTAGGAGTGACTTCCAGCAGTTCATCCTCTTCCAGGAAATCCAAACACTGCTCCAAACTCATGATCACCGGCGGAGTGATCTGAATAGCGATATCCGCGGTCTCGCTTCGCATGTTGGTCTGTTTCTTCTCCTTGCAAACGTTGATCTCCATGTCGAAATCACGCGGATTCAAGCCCACGACCATCCCTTCATACACTTCGATTCCAGCCCCGATAAAAAGGGTCCCGCGCTCCTGAGCGTTTACCAAACCATAAGATCGGGAAACCCCTGACTGATCAGCGACTAAGACTCCGTTGCGGATCCGTTCCATCTTGGGGCCGATCGGCCGATAACCGAGGAAATAGGTAAAATACCCGGCGGTCCCTTTGGTTTTTGTTAATAGAGCGTTTCTAACCCCCATTAAATTCAGTTGGGCGCCATGATAAATCATTTTCACCCGTCCTCTGCCATCATGGTGCATGGAGATCATCTGGGTTTTCCGCTGCCCTAGTTCAGAAGTAACCTCGCCAATGTATTCTTCCGGAACATCCAGCGTGACTTCTTCATACGGCTCCAGAGTCTGGCCCCCTTCTTTTTTCAAAATGACTTCCGGTTTTGAGACCTGCATTTCATACCCTTCCCGGCGCATCGTTTCAATCAGAATCGCCAGATGCAGTTCTCCCCTTCCGGAAACGATATATTCGTTGGAGTCGGCCGAGCGTTCCACCCGAAGGCTGATGTTCGTCTGAATTTCTTTAAACAACCTCTCTCCCAACTGCCGCGACGTGCAGAATTTTCCTTCCCTCCCTGCCAGCGGGCTTGAGTTTGGCCCGATGCAGACCTTCATCGTCGGTTCTTGGATTTGGATGAGCGGAAGCGCCTCAGGCGACTGGGGCGAAGTCAATGTCTGTCCGATCGCCAATTTGTCAATGCCGGCAATCGCGATGATATCCCCGTTCTCAGCCGTTTGGATTTCCTCGCGAGCAAGCCCGCGGCTGGTGTAGAGTTTCTCTACTTTGTAGGTCCCGACAACTCCTTCCGGAGTCACCAGAGAAATCATCTCTCCCAGCGAAAGTTTTCCCCGGCGGACTCTCCCGATGCCGAGCATTCCGACGTAGTCGTTGTATTCCAGATTAGTGACCTGCATCTGGAAAGATTGGGCGATATTGGAAACAGCCGTCGGCACCTGTTCTAAGATCATTTCAAACAACGGATCCAAATTGGCTGAAATCTGCGTTAGATCTCCCTGCGGGATCTGCCGGAACGCCTTCGCCTCCCGTCCGACACAGTAGAGGATGTGAAAATCGAGATAAGAAGGATCCGGCGCCAGTTGCAGAAAGAGTTCCTCGGTTTCGCGCAAGGTTTCAAAAGGGCGCGCGTCTTTTTTATCAATTTTATTAATGACCAGAATAATTTTCAGCTTGGCTTCGATCGCTTTCTTCAAGACAAATCGAGTCTGCGGCAGAGGCCCCTCAGCGGCGTCCACAATCAGAAGCGCCCCGTCCGCCATTGATAAGACTCGCTCCACCTCCCCGCCGAAGTCGGCGTGCCCCGGAGTATCAATGATATTGATTTTAATCCCTTTATAGAAAACCGCCGTGTTTTTGGCGAGGATCGTGATCCCCTTTTCCCGCTCCAGATCGTTGGAGTCCATAATGCAGACCTCCTGCATCTCCTTCTGATTGTCGCGGAAAGTGTGGGTCTGCTTGAGCATCCCATCCACAAGGGTTGTTTTACCGTGGTCCACATGAGCGATAATCGCGATGTTACGAATGTCCATTTTATTCTCTCAGTTTACTTCTTGACCTTTATTGCGCGGCTCTGATACCCTATGGGTACCCTATAGCGAATCAATTAATCGAGGAGGCCCCTTATGAAAAAATCCCTTTTTCTCATCATAACACTCATGGCAAGCGGATGGCTTGCTTCCGGCTGTGTCACGCTTCGTTCTCAACAGAAAGACGCCCTTCTTGACGAAGTCAACCAGCTCTCCCTCAAGGTCCGGTCGTTAGAACAAGAAAACATGGAACACCAGCAAGTGATCGGACGGCTCGAAGCGGACGTCGCCGATATCAAATCCAAGCAGGAAGCTCAGAACAAACTCCTTTTGGAACAAGTCGCGAAAACAACGGCTGAATCCCAAATCAAACTGACCAACAAAAACATTCAAAAAGCCCTGCAAGCCGCCGGCTACGACATCGGTTCCATTGACGGTAAAATCGGCGCCAAAACCCGGGAAGCCATCATGGCTTTTCAAAAGTCAAACGGGCTGAACTCCGACGGCATCGTCGGCGGGACCACCTGGGAAAAGTTAAAAACCCGCCTCGCGGAAGCGGAAAAGTAATCCCTTCCTAATTCTTCTCGTCTTACCACTCGATCTTGACGATTTGATAACGAGAAACGCCGGCGGGGGTTTTGACTTCGATCTTCTCGTTCAAGCCGTGTCCCAGGATCGCCTTTCCCACAGGTGAAGAAATAGAAAGCTTGCCGTCATTGGGTTCGGCTTCGTCCATACCGACTAACTGGTAATGAACTTTCTCTTTAGTCCCTTCTTCCAATAGAGTTACTTTCGCGCTAAAGTAAGCTTTACTTTTGTCGATCTGAGACGGGTCCACAAGCTGGACCTGGCTTAACCGAAACTCCAGATCCGCGATCTTCCCTTCGAGTAACCCAAGCCGCTCCCTGGCGGCATGATACTCCGCGTTCTCCGAAAGGTCTCCCATCTCCCGGGCCCTTCCGATGGCTTGTGAAAGAGGCCTTCGCTGTTTCCTGAGATCCTCCAGTTCTTTCATTAACCTCTCGTAACCTTCATGCGTAATAAGCCGTCGTTGCATGGTTTTATTGTATCAAAGTTTTTGTCTTTTACAATGACATTTCGATTGAGACGTCATTGTCTAACCCATCTTCCGCAGTTAATCTCGCCATTCCATAAATTCTTACCCTGAATTCAACCTCTCATCCTCTGAAGATTTTTATCAAAGGAATTTGGGGTCAAATCTTTACATTGTACATTTGGCATTGATCGTCTCTAGAAGACGCCTGAGATGACTGTTTCGTTTGGCCGTCTCTTCCAATCGTCGAACACTCTGACTCACCGCCTGATATCTCAGCCCTCCCATCCTCTCTCCAATTTCATTCAAACTCATCGGGCTATACCGGCGTAATGTGTATAGGGTTAACTTCCGTCTCAGCGATTCTTCTTTCGTCATCTGCTGCGCTACCCTGATCAAATCTTCCACTTTGACGACCTTGCTCAAGTCCCTCATCCCACTGATCTCAGGATCGGGTGCTTTTTTCCTCAAAACCTCATGCACCCATTGGCAAAAATCCTTCCCCCCTAAAATACTCCCACCTTTCACCTGCTCTAACGGCTCCCATCTCTCTTTTAACCCCGCTAGCGTAAATCGCTCAAATAAAACCCTCGCCTGTCTTCTTTGTCTCGACATTTGTCCCAACAACCAATCCGTCTCTAAAAACTTCTTTCCTGGGCTCTTTCCCATGAAAATACGGTAGCTCGACCATTCCCACCCCTCTGGTTTCTCAGCTACGTTTGCCTTCACTGGATTTAAATGAATGTATCGTGATATCTCTAACGAATAGCTCTCCTTCTCTACTAGAATCGCCTTGTACCTCCCTTGCATTAACGGCCCTACCCTCTGGTACCTTCGATTGTAACTCTGCGTGTACACCCCATCTAACTGTTGCATCACTCTGGAGAGCTTGCCTTGCGGTGTCTCTAGATACAGATGATAGTGATTCGGCATCAAACAATAACTGTGAACCCGAATCTTGTAGCGATCATGCAAGGCTTCCAGAATCGATAGAAACTTCTCGTAGTCCTTCGAATCTCGGAAAATCTCTCGCTGTTCCAGTCCACGATTCAAAACATGATAAAACGCACCTTCATATTCAATCCGCAGAGGCCGCGCCATAGCTGTAGCGTATCACAATATAGGCTGAATGTGCAATGTAAAGATTTGACCCCATTCTTTAACCCTCCCCATCAAGGGGGAGGGGATATATTCGAAGCAAGCTTCGAGGAATGTACCACACCTTATTCAAAAGATGATATACTTTATAACTCACCTTACGCAGAATGTCATTCTGAGCGAAGTCTCGCCCCCACTGGTTTGCTTTGGCGAACCAAAGCTGTGGGGACGGGACGCAGTCGAAGAATCCTCCGCTTTAGATCCTTCGACTCCTCTTCGCTCGCTCAGAGTCGCTCAGGATGACAACGGTGCGTAAGGTGAGACTTTAAGATAAATAGAAAAAACAGGGGCTTTTCAATGCAAGATCTAAGGCTTCAACTCCAGCCAAAACCTATCGTTGGGCTTCGCCTCTCGCCGCAGATGAGGATATCTCTTGAGATTCTTCAAAAACCCGCGTTAGAACTCAAAGCTGCCGTTGAACAAGCATTGTCTGAAAATCCATTTCTGGAATGTGAAGAACCTCGATCCGATGAGATCTCGCTTGAACAGCTAGCGGAAACCGCTGATGAGAAAGAGGAAGACTGGCCGCAAGGTGAAATCGATGAAACAGGCATGGGGGATCAGCAGGCCAAACGAGACTATCAGATCTCACTTGTCACTGGACCAGTAAGCCTCCCGGATGAACTCATGAAGCAATCGCGTCTTTTGATCTCCTCCGATGAGGTGCCCATTGGCGAAGAGATCCTCGGTAACCTCAACGAAGATGGTTACCTTCTGACCCCTGTGGAGGAAATAGCTAAAACACTCGGCGTTACCGAAGAAGCGGTCCGACACGTTCTTGAAATTGTTCAACGCTTGGAACCGAATGGAGTCGGTGCCCGTGACTTGAGAGAGTGCCTTTTAATTCAACTACGGGCCAGGCGCCGGGAAGGATCCTTGGCATGGCGGATTGTTGAGCAATGTCTTGACCTTTTGATCCGTCGGAAATTGAGAAAAATCGCCCAGCACCTTCGAGTCCCTTTGAACGACATTCGGCAAGCGGTACAGGAAATCGCAACTTTAGATCCGAAACCAGGACGTCGATTGGCGGCAGAAGTGTCTCACTCAATCGTTCCCGATGTGATTGTTCAGGCTCAAGGAGATCGACTCGAAATTGATGGCTCTGACGGATACCTGCCCCGTGTACAAATACGAAAGGAGTTTCAAAAGTTTCTCAGTGACAGAAAAAATCGGCCTTCATTGAATCCAGAGCTTAAGTTGAAGTATCAAGAGGCCATCGGGTTGGTCAAAGCACTTCAAGCGAGAGAGAAAACGTTAGAGAAAATTACAAGGGCGCTGGTGCAAGTGCAACCGGATTTTTTCAAAGAGGGACCTCGCTATTTGAAACCTCTCGCCGCCAAGGAGCTAGCCAAGAAAGTCCGTCTTCACGAGTCGACAGTCAGCCGTGCGATCCAAGATAAATATATCGCGACACCGTTTGGGCTGTTTCGGATGAAGGATCTCTTTACCAGGAGGGCTATAACAACAAAAGAGGAGACCCTCTTTAACGATCAATTGAAAGAAACCATCCGCAAAATGATCTTAAAGGAAGATGCCGCCACACCCCTCAGCGACCAAGAGATTGCCCAGCGCCTTCAATCCGAGGGAATCTCCATTGCACGACGCACGGTGGCCAAGTATCGCGAGGCGCTCAGGATTCTACCTTCCCGGCTTCGAAGAAGCTAACCCGAATATTGCACCAAGCTTTGGGCTAAAGAACCTGACTGATCAGAAATTCCCCAAGTTGTCATGCTGAGTCCAGAAGGGGCGAAGGGGTGTCATGGCTCGCTCAGAAGGAAATGACCCTTGCAACGACTCGTTAGGGTGATGAGGAGTTACGCTGCTTTTCTTTGAATTTCCCACCCTGGGAAAACCAAAACAGCCGGATGGCATTGTAGAGCTTTAGCCAGTACCTTGGTCCTTTCTATGCCAAGATTGATTCGGTCATTTTCTATACCAGAGATTGTCGTCTGGGGAATATCTGTCAGCTCGGCCAATTCATTCTGGCTTAATCCCTGGAGCTCTCTGATAATCCTGACCGATTCCCCTACAGAGACATCCACATTTTTCTTAGCCGGTCTATAGTCCTTCATTTTATCTCCTCCTATAATCATGAGAGGTAATATCGATAACCTTAACGTATACCTCGTCTCTTTCTATGCTGTAAATTACACGACACCGCTCACTCAGTCTTGAAGATCTATATCCTTTCCATATCCCTGCTAAAGCTTCGTCGTGAAATCCTTTGACGCATCTTAATCCTTCAGGCCCAGAGACGCTGACAATATCTTTCCATTTCTCATATCTCTTTAAAATATCTATAGAGAATCCATGAAGTTTTTTCTCCAGATTTCTATGTTCATAGACCCTCCACATAATATATTTATACTAGACTATTTTAGATATGTCAAGACCTAACTTCCACGGTGTTGGTAGGACATCTGAATCAGTCAAGCTTCTCGGCCTTCAGGATCAGCTCAGCAGTCTTTTTGCGGATCGCAAGGACTGTCTGGCACCCTTTGGCAATGGGATCATCCGCAGGTCCATGCTCTTGAAGGACCGCCTCTACCTTGGCAATGAGCTGCCGAGCATACGGGGCTTTCTCTCTCGGTGCGCGCGCATGGTTGATCTGATCGGTCAGCGATTTAAATGCAAAATTTGCCCTCCGGCAGATCGGACAGGCGATTTTCTGCGTTTGTTCTTGCATGTGAGCCTCCTTTAAATGTTCAAGTTGAGCCGTATAAAGCTATACGGCGGAAGAGGACCGGTGCAGCGAAATCGAATCCTCCCCTCGTATTTTTTGCTCACTTTCTCCAGGGCGTTTTCAAAGTGCGCAAGGTCGGTCTTTCGCAAAAGTAAAGAGACATTGACCAGCATTGCGTCGAGGGTAAGGTGCCGCTGGGAGATATCTAAAGAGATCTTCTTGAGCGCCGCAAGCATCGGAACAGCCTCCTGGCGCCTCTTCTCATCCAAAGCCCCTGCCACCATCTGGCCAATAGCGATTCGATCCTTGTAGGTCGCATCAGGGGGTTTGGAGGCGATCTGTTCCTTGTAGTGAGCGATCGCTGGGTTCTCCTTCAAAAGCTCCTTGAAAATCGGATCCATTGATTCCCAACAAGTCTGAACCTCCATCTCAACTTTTCCTTTAAGCCGATCCAGCGTCTGTCGGATCTTGCTATAGTTGAGCTTCAAAAGCCTCAACACATGATCCTGGGAAGGAGCGACGATTCCGAACTCAAATGGGACCAGATCGTAACGCTTCATTAGCGCCTCGATGGCCCTGGCATGGAGAAGGCAATTCTCTTTTGTCGCCTCAATGACGTTTCCATTCGGATACTCGCTGACACAGGCCGCGATGTCCCGATAGGGAATGGAGAAGAGCTCATGACCTCCTCCACCGAGTACTAGGCCGATTGGACCAAACTTCTCAGCCTTGTGGCTCGCGATCAAAGCATAGAGGTAACAACCTGCTTCACTCATTTTCTTGCACCTCTCGTTGTTTGCGGCGAACTAAAAAGAGCGTTGTTCCCTTTAGGTGAGGCAAGGGGGATGAGTCAGGGTACGACTCACGGTACAGCATCAGTAGATCGTACGCTTGTCGGAACTGCTTGAACGACTCCTCAGCCGCTGGATCACCGCCATGCTGATCTGGGTGGATCTTCACTGATTGTCGTCGGTAGGACTGCCTCAGCTCTGCAACGGTAAAGTTCTCCTCAACGCCCAAAAGATCTCTGGCATTGAAGAGTTTCTCCTCGTCGGTAGGAAAGAGCTCTAATCCAGTAAAACTGTAAGGTGGAAAGGGACCCGCATATTTAAACTTCAGTTGATCCCCATACCGATCTCCTAACGCATAGATGGCCTTCTCAAACGGCTCCTGCCGATCCTGGCTTACCAAAAACCCAAGATTGGTCACTGAGGTCTCCTTATTAGACGGCTTCAACGAAGCAGAGGTTACGGCCTCCTTCCCCAGAGCCGACTGGATTTCTTCGGTGAGCAGTCGAGCCCGCTTAACCATCTGGGCCGCAACCAATCTTCCAGCAGTGATCTGATCCTGCATCGAGACCCCTTCCCCTTTGTCAGTCAACTCTCTCTTGAACTGCTGAATCTCTGGGCTCTCTTCTGAAATCTGCTTCAGGACCGCCTTTGGATCCCAGTGGACCTCCACGTCAAACTCCACCTTGCCGGCCAGTTCCTCCAGCGACCGCTCAAAGACAGAGTAGCCGTTTTGTAAAAGAGCGATCACCTCATTTTTTCGTCGAGCCACAGTCCCGAAGCTGAGTGGCAAGATTGTCCCCCGCTTCATCAACTGCTCCAAAACCTTGGAGTGCCAGAAGAGCCGCTCGGCATTCACCTCAAAGTTAGCCATGTTGACCGCCGTAACCACCGCAGCTAATTCTCGATGAATGAGGGGAGAGGTCTTGGTACCCTCTACCTGCACGACACAGAGATCCTTGGATGCGCTGGGCGGAATTCGCATCACACCGAAGAGGTAGAGCCCTTTGTTTTTGCGTTGTAGGAAGTTGAGTAGTTTAGAGATCATAAGCAAGATTAAAT
>CAYJQR010000014.1:24445-28761 GCA_964372345.1 uncultured Planctomycetia bacterium
GACCTTCTGACTAGGCTCGCTCTCAGCCAAAAACAGGGCAGTCGCCGCAGACATCGTTGTTTTCCCCACACCGCCTTTCCCACCGAGGATAACAAGACGACGCTTTTTCAGCAGTGGCAGCAATGGGGTCAAATCTTTACATTGTATAATTTCTTTAGGGGAGGGCTCTTTTGTACAATGTAAAGATTTGACCCCATTGCCGTTGCCAAACAGATGCTTGCCAAGATCCAGCAGATCCTCAACCCCGCGAATGTCTCTATCATAGCGGGGAAGCTGATGGGTCGTGTAGTTCGAGAAGCGCCGAGCGATCTGGTCCATGGGGCCCTTTTGCGCCTGCTGGATTGACTGACAGAGGGGGCAGTCTGCCTGGCTCTGTACCCGATTGACGACGATGTCCCGTACCGCAATCCGTAGATTGCCCAGGGCCTTGAGGAGTCTATCAGTCTCCTCAACGCTCATCATCTCTGGGAGGCAGACTGGTAGGAACGTAGTCTGGGGATCCCGAAACAGCCTCCAGAGACTTTGCATTTGGTCAGTCATCTGTTTCAGGAATTGATCGCAACTATCTGGCCGGTACCGCCCTGTGAACTGAGTTGCCATTGTCCGATGTTTGGCCTGCATCAGGTCCATCACATGGATCCAGTTCTCAAGGAAACGTGGAGTCGCCAATAGTTGTAGCGTATGCCCAGTTGGGGCAGTGTCGAGAATAATCAATTCATAGCTCCTACTTTGGAAGATATCCATAAGACTTAAGATCGCGGAGACTTCATCCAGTCCAGGGATGGAGAGAGAAAGGATATCTGCGATGTCCTCATCGTCGAAATAGGTCCCCCGAGAAGCAAGGGTGGCGATGAACGATCCGTAGCGGGATTTAAAATCGGCGAGGGTCTTCTCAGGATTGACTTGAAAGGCCTCAAGATGAGACACCCCTTGCACAGGGGTTGGAGTATCACTTAGGCTTAGACCCAGACTATCCGCAAGAGAATGAGCCGGATCAGTTGAGACAAGGAGGATTCGCTGGCCTTTGTTCTGATGGGCTAGAGAGATTGCAATCGCACTCGCAACAGTGGTCTTACCGACGCCCCCCTTGCCTCCAACGAAGAGCAACCTCCCACGGATCTGGAGCGTCATTGAGTGAACACTTCATTCTTTTGCTTTACTCAGTTGTCCCACACGCTCCCCGCAGTCTGGGCAGTACTTGTACTGATAAAAATAGCGCCATCCCTTGCCGCAGGCGGGACATTCTATCTCCAACGGCTGCCCACAGTTTAGGCAGTGTTCTAGCTCACCCCACGTGGTGGTCTGACACTTCGGACATTTAAAAGGACCTTTTGCTAATCCCATGACTCATCCCTCCACGGTATCCATCCGCTTACGCAGTTTTATCCGGTTGAAATTGACGATCTCACCGCTTCCATTCAATCGAACTTCGTAAGTCCCCAGAATATCCATCCCATCTGGAATCGACTCCTTCTCCACCAACTCCACTTGAACGATCCAATCATTTCCTTCTTTAGAGACACTCGTAACCGCTGAGGCCTTCAGACCTGTCAACTTTGACAACTCCTTTTTTGTCTCCTCGGTGATCTTGGATAATTCCATCTTTATCCCCCCTTCCATTTGATAACAACTTTAAGATATTAGTAGACGGTGCCTGTCACTTTTCTTATATGATGCTCGCAACCTTTGCCTTTGCCACGACCCCATACCCTTTGCAGGCTGGACACGGAAGTTGGCTACTTGCTTGACGGGCACGCCCATTGCACCTTGGACAGGTCCCTGTGGAGCGCTCGACAGTAACCATCCCCTTCCCATGGCAGACCACGCAGGAGAGGTTATTGAGGGGATTCTTGCCACTCCCTCGGCAGTAGGCACAGTCAATGGCTGGCAGTTTCACCACCACCTTACCAGAACCCAAGCAGGCGTTGCATTTGGTCCTGGCACGGCTAAGCCCTGTTCCACGGCAGTAAGCACAATCAATCCGTTTCTCGCTCATCGCTTCGCTCCTCCTTCCATTCTTCAACCATTTCAGATTCCTCTGGTTCTGGGCCACTGGCGATCCCTTTGCCTCCACACTTAATGCAAGGCATCCCTTTAGTTCCACGTCCACTTCCCAGGCACTCAGGACAATCATGGACCGGTTCAACCACACTGATCGCTCCGTAGCCTCTGCAAACAGGACAAGTGATCATCGTGCCGGCTTTGCCTCGCCCACTCCCCCGGCAAAAGGCACACCGTCGCATCGGCTCGGTTAGCGCCACCTCTCCATTCCCACGACAAATATGACAGGAACTACTTCCCAGTCTCCCTCTCCCTTTACAGCAACCGCAGGGAATGATCGCTTGGCCTCCTTTCCGACGGATGATCTGCCCTAGGAATTCCTGATCTTCACTGTAGCGTTGAAGTCGAATCTGCTGCCAGCGCATGGCTAACAGTACTCCTCTATCAACTGATCCAAGAGTTTGAAGTACTTATTCTTCTTGGCTTGACTATACTGTACCACATACTCCTGATCTGTCAAGTTCGATAGGCAGAGTTTCTTGAAAAACTCACTCTTCTTCGAGGGGAGTTCGTTTCGGATCTTTAAGGCTCTAACAATTTTAATCGCATCCCGTACCGTGGGAAATCGTCCATCCTCAACCGCTCCTCGAAAATGACTGACGATATCTACCACTTTTCTCGCTACCTCCTCCGATGCACCGGTACGGGCCTTGGTAATAGCGATCTCGGTCTCCCGATCAAAGTGCCCCAAGTTGATTGCAACCAGACGATCCTTCAGGGCATCCTGGGCCTTGTAGATTCCGGCATATTCTTCAGGATTGGAAGTAAAGATCGCCCGGAACTTTGGGTGGACCTGGATGTATTCCCTCTCGTTTTCTACCAGGGTTGGCATGTCTAACATTTTCTCCTCCAGGACTGAGAGAAGTACATTATTGGCTTCCGGCTTTGATCGGGTAAACTCATCGTAAACCAGAGTAAAGCCATGCCGGCAAGCGGTTGTCAGTCGGAAGTCTACCCATCGTTTAGAAACATCTTCTTCCACCTTGATCACCGAGTGTATATACTGGTCCCTTACCTTCTTGGACCGAAACCCCATTTCTCCCCCAACAAGGTCCGAGGTCCCAAACTCAGCATCCCCATGGATGAGAACAATCGGACGTTTTAACAAACAGGCCACATACATGGCCAAAGCTGATTTCCCCGTCCCTGCATGCCCACAGAAGTGGATAGGTAAATCAGCTCTCAGATAGGTCAATGCAAACTCAGCTATATCCCGGATGTATGGGGTGACTATGTAGTCCTTATCAACCTTGGGAGCGATAGCGGTTTCCATTTCTGGAGCATCACGTTCTAAAATCTCTGGCATTGTACGACCCTCCTTTTTAAAGACCGTGACTCGTAACTCGTATACGGTTCACAGTTCACGGGCTGCTCTCTTCACGTAGCACGAACTCTCATCTCTCTCTTTTTCAGGCGTGCTTTCAGCATCCGGTTCTCCTCTTCAAGCTGCTTCGCTTTGGAAGAGAGGTCAAACCCATCGGTCTCCCACCAGGCGATTCCGATCTTCTTAGCGGTCTCTACCGAGGCCACCAGGAGCCGGATCTTGATCGTCAAAAGCTCCACATCTGCTAGATTGATCTTGATATCCCCAAAGATCACAATCCCCTTATCCAGCACCCGCTCGATTAGGTCAGCCAGTGAACCTGCCCCTGCAGTTCCTGTCGAATGTGCAATTGCCTGCGCCATTTTCTTAACACCTCCCTCGAATTAATGTCTTATCCGATTTCACCGCAGAGAGCGCGGAGGGCGCAGAGAAATAAAAATAATTTAAATTTTTCTCAGCGTACTCTGCGTCCTCTGCGGTGAATAATTCTCTCACATCAACTCTCCCATCGGCCCCAGATCTAGATTCAGTTCTTCGTCCCGCAAGCCAAAGGTCTGTTTTAAATCTCCCATCGTCTTCTCCAGAGCCATAAGCCCCTGCCCGAGTTGCTCGATCTGTCTCGCATTCAGCGATCCACCATCCACCCGCTTGATCGCCTGCCGCTCCATCAGGCGCCGTAAAAGCTCAGCCACGGTCAGGAGAAGCTTCGCCATGTCATGCTGAACCCTCTGGGGGTCGAGTTTGAGTTTTTTCGTAGATCTCATCTCACCACTCTGACTCTGTTCTACTTTATCGAACCATTGCGGCCCCCAAGGCTTCGGGCTTCGGGCTTCGGGCTTCGGGCTTTGTTCGTGACTCGTGACCCCTGGCCCAATCTCTTATCTCTCCCCTCGCAGGTCAGTTCCTATGTCGAACTTAGGAGCCCCACCTG
>CAYJQR010000015.1:0-20252 GCA_964372345.1 uncultured Planctomycetia bacterium
ATTGATTCCCGTTAACCCTTTTTCAGGCTCATTCTTGGATTAGAAAAGACTGTGAGAGTGAGTCCATCAGTTGTGCAGCAAGGAATCGCAGTCGGCGTGGCAGAGACGTTTGACAACCCCGTGATCGCCGCGGCAGTGACGAGCGCCATCGGGGGCGGGTTGCGCGGAGAAAGCTTTATTCAAGGAGGCCTGACCGGTGCGGCGATTGGCGGGGTGCAATTAGTCGGAGTGAAAAACAACTGGGATCCGGCACTGACGAATGTAGCGGCACTCACCATCGGAGAACTGACGATGGGGAGTTTGCGAGGGTTTGAGGGGGATATTTCAGTTCAGGGTTGGCGAAGGGGGGCACGAATCTGACTCTGGGGAAAGTGTTTGATAGTGGCGATCCATTGAATGATGCAGTGACGATGCGGACGCTGCAATCGGGATTAGAAGGATTCCTAACAAATCCTCTGCATCCTGTCGTGGGAATGTTCAAGGGCATTTGGAACGGGAGCGTAGAATCTCTGACGAATGTGCTGACGTTTGATTCCGATAAGACAGATTTTGTTCGCCAGCAGGCAGAGTTGATAGATTTCGGGCAAATGGCAAAAGAGATCGGGTTAGAGTCTGCGATGGAGATCCACGCGGCCTCGATCTTCCGCAGAGACACACTGGAGAGTATCTTCAAGCAGGGAGGGTTAAAAGACCTTCTGAGTGGTCAGCATCAGGTGATTATTTACGATGGGACGGTAGATGAATTCCGCGGGCAAGAAGTGAAGAAGATTTACCTGGATTCAGCCAAACAGGATTACATGATCGTCAGTAAAGACGGGCAGACGCTGATCGCCAAGAAAGAAGGGAATGTCTACCTTTTAAAGATCGTCACCCTGTGCGTCTGCGCCTGGTCTGGAAAATGTAGTGGAGAATTTGACACCAAATTTATCGTAACCCGTTGAAAACAAACAAACTCTTTTTTTGAACTGGGGAAGTTGGGTTAGCTCTTTCTACCTGTAATCCTTGTTGACGCAGGTGAATGACCAAATCGGTAGGGATACACTGGTCAGCGAAAATGTGCATGGCAGATCAACGGGCGAAAACACGAGCAGGTTCTTCGCTAAGGCGACTGGCAAATTCAATTGCGGCCAGAATATCTTCGCGCGTAATTCCCGGATACTGTTGGGGGATGTCATCAATGGTATATCCTGCAGACAACAGATGTAAAATGTCCACTACCGCAATGCGTGTGCCGCGGATACAGGGTTTACCGAACCGGATTTTGGGATCAATAGTAATACGATTCATCTTAGGTAACAATGATACCAGCTTTGCCACGGATGTCAAATGTAAAAAAATAGTGACGCCGGCATAAAACCCGGGGACAGTTCTGAATTTCTGATAAATGGGACCAGTTCTATTTTTAGGAATCCAATGAATAAACCCACCAAACATCTGAGGCAATCTTTCACTGCGCTGGCAGTCGCCGGCGCATTTTCATTTCAGAAAATTGCCTGGGCGGATACCATGCCCAGTGCAGGGTGGCTAATGGTCGCTAACGGGCTTTCCATTAGCGTCGAGGGTGGTGGTGAAGACGACGTTCCCGGTAGAGTAAAGCACCAATTATCACCAAAGCTCCAACGGCAGCAATTAACATTTCCATTAGTTTTCACCCTTTTCTTCTGGCTGGACGAGGATGCCGGCGATCATAAAGACCCAAAACAAGCAGGCAAGGGCGATCCGCATCCACTGGGGAAATCGTTCAAAGAAATAACTAGCCAGACCCACAGCAAAGATAGCTTTGTCAAGATCGAGCAGGAACTTAGAAATAGCTTCCCGACGATGTTTTCCTATCAATTGCTTCCCCATATAATAAGTCTACTATATTATATTTTGGGCAAAGAGGCAAGTCTACTTCCTATCCCATCCGGTGAAAGCGGACATTTCATGTGCTACGAATAAAGCATTCCGCTCAATCAAGGGGAAGAAATTAGAGCCGACGTGGATGGAGATGGCACAGTGACGGATGAGGACGCCGCGCTCATCCGGCAGAAAAGCGTGGACCCTGCCGTTGTTTTTCCGGTGGAGAAAAGCGCGGCTGCAGTCCCTCCCGCCGCCGCGATTACTGAGAAACCGGATCGCGTGATTCAAGATAAGAACACCCTCATCCGGCTGATTCCCTCAACGAAAAATTGGGCTGTGACTGTTGCCTTCAAAGGGGAAGAAACCGTCTGGGTGCCTTGGCAGAATGGCGAACTGAGAAAAGGAAATGCTGACGCCGTTCTTTATCTGGACAACCTTAAACCCGGAGAGTATGTAGTGATATTTATCATGGCGGATGAATTTGGAAGACAATCACAGACAACGGTCGTATTCACTGTAAAAATAACGGCAAAGTCCCTGCCTCTTTCGGAGCTTTAAGTACACGGCGGTTATCCACATTTTAAAAAACTCACCGCGCTGGCTGTCACCGGCGTGTTTTCATTTTAGCAAGTTGCGTGGGCTTTTTCCAGCCAGGTGAGTTTTATTTCCATTCCAGCCTTGGCAGTCTCCTTGAGTTCTAGCCAGATGAATCTTTCTTCTCATCCCAGTCTGTGACGAGTGCTCCTCTCCTTGCGGCTTTATGAGCGTCTATGATATAAGTAGAAGTCGGAACATAGAACCCAATTCCGATTTTTGATTCACCATGGCAAAACATTCTAATAAACTGGAGTCACTGAGGAGTTATGGGAGTTTTTTCCTTAAACGCCTAAAAATCGGCGCGGCAATCATTGCCATTCTCATCCTCATAGCCATCTTCGCTCCGTGGATCAGCCGGTATCATCCCAACGATATTCAAATCACCCAAGCGCTACTGCCGCCGTCGGCAGAGCATTGGCTGGGGACCGATCAGTTGGGGAGAGATGTCTGGGCGAGAATGATCTATGGCACCCGAGTCTCGCTCTGGGTGGGGTTAGTCGCGGTCGGCATCGCGACGATCGTTGGGCTGGCGGTCGGCGCGGTGGCTGGTTACTACGGCGGATGGATGGACGCGGCGCTGATGCGGTTCAACGATATCATGCTCTGTTTCCCGACTTTCTTTTTGATCCTCGCGGTGATTACTCTGCTGGAACCTAATTTAATCAACATCATGGTAATTATTGGATTGACCAGCTGGATGGGAGTGGCTCGTCTCGTCCGGGCGGAAATATTGAGCTTGAAAGAAAGAGATTTTATTCAAGCGGCAAGGGCCATGGGATCGGGTGATTTCTGGATTGTGACTCGACATTTGGTTCCGAACGCCATGGGGCCTGTCTGGGTGAGCGCGATCCTGGGGGTGGCGGGGGCGGTGCTGGTAGAATCGGGATTGAGTTTTTTAGGGATCGGCGTCCAGCCGCCGACGCCAAGCTGGGGGAATATGCTTTTAGAAGGAAAAGCAACACTGGGAGCCGCGTGGTGGATGACACTCTTTCCAGGGCTGGCGATTTTGGTGACTGTGCTGGCGTTTAATCTAGCGGGAGAGGGATTGAGGGAGCGGAAATAAAATGAAAGCCCCGATTGTTTTACTCACCGATTTCGGCCATAAAGATCATTACGTCGGGATCATTAAAGGAGTGATTCATTCCATCGCGCCACAGGCGCCGATCATTGATCTTTGTCATGAAGTTCCGCCGCAGGATATTCGTTCAGGGGCGTATCTCTTAGGTGTTTCTTATCGGTTCTTCCCCAAAGGGACAATATTTTTGTCAGTCGTTGATCCGGGGGTAGGGACTGATCGCCGAATCGTCATTGCGCAGTTGGGGGATTGGTATTTTGTCAATCCTGATAACGGACTTTTGACGATCATACTGGAACAAGAAAAGTTGAAACAGGCGATTCATGTCACTCATCCCAAATACTGGCTTTCTCCGGTCAGTTCCACTTTTCAAGGAAGAGATATCATGTCTCCGGTCGCGGCGCGTTTATATCGAGATTCCCAGCCAAAAAAGTTTGGCAAACCAATCAAGGATTCTCTAAAGGTTCTGTCTTCTAAACCAGCGACAAAAGGTGAAAAAACAATCGAAGGAGAAGTTTTTTACGTGGATCATTTTGGCAGCTTAATTACCAACATTCCTTCCCAGATGATCCCAAAGAACTGCCAGTGCCGCGTGAGCGTCGCTCATAAAAAGTTACATCGGATTGTTCGCAGTTACGGAGACGCGTCCCCTGGAGAATGGGTCGCTGTTGTTGCCAGCGCCGATCTTCTGGAAATTGCCGTCAACCAGGGAAACGCGCAGAAAGAAATTCAGGCGAAAGCGGGGGATCCGGTGAGAGTGGAGTGGGAGTAAATACGGAAAATAGAAAATGCCCGCCGGAGGCGGGTCCGTCTCTTCAGCCGAAGGCTGATCAGCCTCAGGCTGAGGCAGAAGAAATGGGGTTTGGTAAATGCCTCTCGTAGAAGTCAAGGATCTTTCAGTACGATATCATCCCAGCACTATTGCAGTAAGAGATGTCAATTTTTCTCTCGAGAGAGGAGAAATACTTGGCATCGTCGGAGAAAGCGGCTCCGGGAAAAGCACTCTGGCGTTATCGCTGATGCGGCTCATTCCTCCTTCCGTGGCCCAAATCAGGGGAAAGGTCTTTTTCAACGATACCGATCTTCTTTCGCTGCCGGAAAAAGAAATCACCCGCTATCGCGGGAAAAAGATCGCCTATATTTTTCAAGAGCCGGGGACCGCGTTGAATCCTGTCTTAACAATCCAAGACCAGCTTGATGAGGTTCTTGAAATCCATCAGGGGGTCACCGGCAGGCAAGCGGAGCAGAGAGGGGAATTCCTTTTGAGGGAAGTCGGGATTCCTTATCCCGAAGAGTTAATGAAGTCATATCCTCACCAGCTTTCCGGCGGAATGAAACAGAGGATCATGATCGCGATGGCGCTGGCTTCTAATCCCAGCTGTCTGGTCGCTGACGAGCCGACCAGCCAATTGGATGTGACCATTCAGGCGCAAATTCTGCTGTGTCTAAAAAAAATCCAGAAAGAACACGGCCTCTCGATGATATTCATCACGCACGATCTGGGGATTGTCGAACAGATGGCCGATCAAGTGGCTGTGATGTGCGCGGGAGAAGTGGTCGAGTTCGGAAAAAGGGAACAAGTGCTTAATCGTCCTTGTCATTCCTACACGCAGGCTTTGCTGGCCTGCTCTCGGGCGTAAGAATGCTGTTCTCAGTCCAAAATCTCCGGAAATACTTTCCAGTCCGCCAAGGAATGTGGCGGAGAGAAAAAGGTTTTGTCCACGCCATTGACGGAGTTTCTCTTTCATTACCGGATAATCAGACCATCGGATTGGTCGGGGAGTCCGGCTGTGGCAAGTCCACACTGGCTCGATTGATGATGGGATTGATTGAGTCGGACGCCGGCGATATCTTCTTGGAGGAGAGAAAAATCTCGACTGCCGGCCCCGGACAATTAAAGGAACTTCGACAAAGCGTTCAGATGGTGTTTCAGGATTCGGCGAACGCGTTTGATCCGCGATTCACGGTGAGGCGGATATTAGAAGAACCACTAGAGATTACCAAGAGGCTAGGAGCTAGGAGCTGGGAGCCGGGAGCAAAAACCAGGCCTCTTGCTTCTAGCTTCCAGCTTCCAGCCTCTAGTTTCAGAGGAAATATTCTAGAGATTCTGCACTCTGTCGGCCTTTCCGAAGAACTCCTCAATCGCTACCCACACCAACTTAGCGGCGGCCAGCGTCAGAGAGTGGGTATCGCGCGGGCTTTGGTTGTGCGGCCAAAAGTCCTGATCCTCGACGAGCCTGTTTCCGCTCTGGATATTTCAATTCAGGGGCAGATATTGAATCTGTTGTTGGATATTCAGAAGAAATATCACTTATCTTATTTGATTATTTCCCACGATCTCAGAGTGGTCCGCCGGCTCTGTGACTGGATTGCCGTGATGTATTTGGGCAAGATTGTCGAGTTCGCCCCGTGTCAGAAAACTTTCAACGAATCCTACCACCCTTACACGAAATCCCTTCTTCAGGCGGCCCAGTTGAGCGCTCTCACGACAGGATCGCTCGGAATCCAGGGAGAGCCCCCATCACCTCTGCGTCCCCCCAGCGGGTGCCGGTTCCGAACCCGCTGCCCTTTCGCTGAAAAGCGCTGTCAGGAAGAGGAACCCTTCCTGACCCCCCGCGGCGCGGGGCACAAAGCGGCGTGTCATGTCTTTGTTTAACGTGATATAATACCTGTATTATGAGAAAATTACTGACCTTTATTATGGCTGGGGGAAAGGGAGAGCGGCTTTACCCCTTAACCAAAGACCGGGCAAAGCCGGCGGTCCCCTTCGGCGGAATCTACCGGATCATTGATTTTACTCTTTCAAACTGCATCAATTCCGGGATTCGGCGGATTCATGTCTTGACCCAGTATAAATCGCACTCGCTGGATTTGCATCTAAAGAAGGGATGGAATATTTTCAACGCGGAATTAAAAGAATACATTGACGTGATCCCGGCTCAGCAAAGGGTGGGAGAGAGCTGGTACCGCGGCACGGCGGACGCCATTTATCAGAACATTTATACCATCGAGGCGGAGAAACCGGACCAGGTATTAATTCTCGCGGGAGACCACATTTATAAAATGGATTACTCAAAACTGATCAATGAGCATCGCTTGAGGGAAGCGGATGTCACCGTGGGATTGGTCAAGATGCCGAAGGATCAGTCTCTGAACCTGGGGGTTGTTCAGGTGGATTCCGGGATGAAAGTGATCGGTTTCCAGGAAAAGCCAAAAAACCCCATTACTATCCCCGGCGAGCCAAACCTGATCTATGCTTCAATGGGGATCTATGTTTTCAATCGGATCATATTAGAGGAAGAGTTGGTCAAAGACGCCAGGCGGACCAACAGCACTCACGATTTCGGACGCGACGTGATCCCTTCTATCCTGGATCACTGTAAAGTTTTTGGTCATGATTTCGGTTCCAATTCAGGAGAACCGATTCCGTATTGGCGCGACATCGGGACGATTGACGCCTACTGGGAAGCCAACATGGATCTGGTGCAGATTACTCCGATTTTCAACCTCTACGATAAAGAATGGCCCATCAGGACCTATCACGAACAATATCCCCCTGTCAAGACCGTTTTTGCCCTCGAGGAAGAAGGAAGAGTAGGATTTGCGATTGATTCTCTTATTTCTAATGGTTGTATTATTAGCGGCGGCAAGGTGGAGCGCTGTGTCCTTTCTCCCGGAGTCCGGGTGAACAGTTATTCTTCGGTGAGTGACTCTGTTTTAATGGAAGGGGTCAGCGTTGGGCGTTATGCCAAAATTAAGCGGGCGATCATTGATAAAGACGTCCAAGTTCCTCCTAACGTGGAGATTGGTTACGATTTGGAGCAGGACCGGAAATCTTTCCACGTGACAGAGTCGGAGATTGTCGTGGTGGCCAAGGGGACGACGATCAGCTCCAAAAACGCGAAGGGAATTACGAGTCAGGAAAAGGAGAGGGGAAAAGAAAAGAGGAGCGTGAAATGACAGTGACAGCGGCAAGCATTCAGGAAGGGGGATTACGAATCGGCGATCGCGTTTACCGTTCCCGGTTGATCGTCGGAACAGGGAAATACCAAACGTTTCAAATCATGAAAGAGGCGATTGAAACTTCAGGGGCTGAGATCGTCACGGTGGCCGTCCGCAGGATCAATCTTGACGACCCGGCTAAAGAATCGCTTCTCGATCATATCGACCGAAAAAAATATACTCTCTTGCCGAATACCGCCGGCTGTTACACCGCCGAAGAGGCCATTCGCGTCGCGCGCCTGGCTCGTGAAGTCGGTCTCTCGAATTTGGTCAAGCTGGAGGTGATCGGCGATCAACAGACGTTGTTGCCCGACACAATGGCGCTTTTGGAGGCGACGAAAATTCTTGTTAAAGAAGGATTTATCGTCATGCCCTACACCAATGATGACCCGATCATGGCGAAAAAATTGGAAGACGCCGGCGCGGTCTGCGTCATGCCGCTGGCGGCGCCGATCGGATCGGGGCAAGGAATCTTAAACCGTATCAACATCGAATTCATCAAGGAGTCCGTCAAAGTTCCCGTCATTGTGGATGCCGGTGTCGGGACCGCGTCAGACGCGGCGGTCGCGATGGAACTCGGCGCCGACGGAGTATTGATGAACACCGCCATTGCCGGCGCTAAAGATCCAATAAAGATGGCCCGCGCCATGCGGTTCGCGGTTGAAGCGGGACGCCTTGCGTGGGAGGCGGGGCGGATTCCGAAGAAACGATACGCTACTGCCAGCAGTCCGAGTGAGGGGAAAATTGATTGATGTAGGGGCGTGATTTATCACGCCCTTCATTAAAGAGGGCGCAATAAATTGCGCCCCTACATTGTAAAAATGCCAGGTCTCCAGCAACGTTTTTCTAGCATCCACTCCCGCATCGCCCAAGCGGCTCATCGCGCCGGCCGCAATCCTGCCGATATACAACTCATTGCCGTCACGAAAAATGTCCCCATCGAGACCATCCATGAAGCCGTCTCGTTAGGCGTCCGCCACATCGGAGAAAATAAAATCCAGGAAGCTTTGGGTAAGAAAAAAGAATTAGAAGTTAGAAAAAGCTTTTTCCGGCCTCCAACTTCCAGCTTCCAACTTCCAGTTTCTAGCTTCCAGCTTCTAGCTTCTAGTGTTATCTGGCATATGATCGGCCACCTGCAGACTAACAAAGTCCGCGACGCGGTTCAGGTTTTTGATTGGATTCATTCGGTAGATAGTCTTCGTCTGGCCGAAAAGGTTAACCATGAAGCCGAGAAGATCAAAAAAATCATGCCGGTTTTAATCGAAGTCAATGTTTCTGGCGAGCAATCGAAATGTGGCATTACCCCGAAAGACCTCCCTGAATTAATCAAATCCTGCCAGTCATTGTCATCCATCCGTGTTGAAGGCCTGATGACCATGGCCCCGGTTGTCTCCGATCCCAGCCAAGCCCGCCCGTACTTCCAACATCTCGCGCGATTACGTGACCAACTTAATAGGGGTCAGACCCCTATTTCTCACCTCTCCATGGGGATGAGCCAGGATTTTGAGGCCGCCATCGAAGAGGGGGCGACGATGGTGCGGATCGGGACGGCGATTTTTGAACGACATTGATCAGCGAACAATTTTCATGCTATAATTGACTTTTCCCGCTTCGAATGCCACAATAAACTCCTCTATGGCAACGCTCATCGGAATCATCGGTTGCGGCAATATGGGGAGCGCTCTGATTGAAGGAATTCAGCGCCAGGCGGCGCTCCGCAAAAAATACCGGCTGATGGTTAGCGATGTGGATTTCTTTAAGAGAAAAAAGATCACCTCTAAATACCCTATTCCAGTCACCGAAGACAATCGTCAATTGGCGAAAGAATCCGATATTCTTCTTTTAGCGGTTAAACCCCAGGAAATTCGCCAGGTTTTAGTCGGGATAGCGGACCAAATTGATAAATCGAAATTCATCATTTCCATCGCCGCCGGAATCACAACGGAAGTGATTGAAAAAATCCTCAGTTCTAGAGTGAGAGTGGTTCGGGTAATGCCGAATACGCCGGCGTTAGTCGGAGAAGGAATTTCCGTCATCGCGGGGGGACGGTTTGCCAAACGAGGCGATATTCATCGGACTTTAGAAATTTTCGAAGCGGTAGGTGAAGTGGTACAGCTAAAGGAAAAAAATCTCGACGCCGTGACCGCTTTAAGCGGCAGCGGGCCGGCGTATTTCGCGTATTGGGTCGGGGCGTTGGTTGAACAAGGAATCGCGGAGGGGCTTGATCCGAAGGTTGCTTTAAAGTTAGCGGAACAGACGGCGAAAGGAACGGCGGTTCTTTTGCAAAAGACACAACTATCACCTGAAGAGTTGATCGCGCGAGTCGCCTCTAAAGGGGGGACGACTGAGGCGGCGTTGAAGGTATTTGAACAGGAACAAGTAAAAGAAAAAATCAAACGAGCGATTCACGCGGCGGCGGAAAGGTCGAGGGAACTGAATAAATTATAAAAATTACAAATCACAAAGTACAAAGTACAAATGACAAAGGAATGACAAAGCTCAAATACCAAATAACAAAACAATTGTTTTGGAGCTTGTCATTTGAATTTATTTTGTCATTTGAATTTTGTCATTTGTTATTATACAAGTAATGTTTATTCTAGCTAATTTACTCACAGCTCTGGCGCAAGCGGTAGAAGTGATCTTGACGGTCTATTATTGGCTGATCTTAATTCGCGCCCTAATCAGCTGGGTCAGCCCAGATCCGTGGAATCCGATTGTGCGGTTCTTAGAGCGGGCGACGGAACCAGCCCTGGCGCCGATCCGGCGGGTGATCCCAGCGTTTAATTTCGGGATTGATTTATCGCCGTTGATCGCGTTTGTGATTCTGCTTTTCTTGAAATCATTTTTGGTGAGAACGTTAATGGATTTAGCGGTGCGGTTGAGGTGACAAAATAAAGAGTGACTACTATGCCGGTCATTAAAACCATGACTAAAAGAGAGCAAAGATTGGTTAAAGGACTCAAAGCAAAAATCGAGGAGTCCGTGAATTATATCAGCCAATACCTTCGAGGGACTCCTGAAATCGGAATTATTCTTGGGACCGGGTTGGGAAATCTCTCGGCGCAGATTAATGAGAGAGTCGAGATGGACTACGGTAAAATCCCGAATTTCCCAGTCTCGACCTCCATTGGGCATCGGGGAGTTCTCGTGGCTGGCAAGATTGACGGCCGCAACATCATCGCCATGGAAGGGCGGTTTCATTATTATGAAGGCTACTCGATGCGGGAGGTGACTTATCCGGTGCGAGTGATGAAAACGCTGGGGGCGGAAATTCTCATTGTCTCTAACGCAGCCGGCGGGATGAACCCGGAATACGAATCAGGGGATCTGATGGTCATCACCGACCACATCAACTTAATGGGGGATAATCCTCTCATCGGTCCCAATGATGAATCGTTAGGGCCACGGTTCCCCGACATGATCGAACCTTACGACGGCGAACTGGTCAAGCTGGCCGAAAAGATTGCCAAACAGTTGAAGATCAAAGTTCATAAAGGAGTGTATGTCGGGGTCGCCGGGCCGAATTTGGAGACAAAGGCCGAGTATCGTTTTCTGCGCAATATCGGCGCGGATGCGGTAGGAATGTCAACGATTCCGGAAGTGATCGTCGGCGTGCACATGGGGATGAAGATTCTTGGGATCAGTTGTATTACCGATGAGTGCGTGCCGGAGACATTGAAGCCGCTCGATATTGAAAAAGTGCTCGCCGTGGCGAAGAAAAACGAGCCGGTATTATCCAAACTGGTCACGGAGGTTATTAAAAATATGTGACTCTTGATTCGTGGCTCGTGACTCGCAAACAAAAGCAATTGCGGGGCCACGGGCCACGGGCCACGGGCCACGGGCCACGAATCATGAGTCACAATCAAACCGATTACAAATCAACGCTCAATCTCCCGCGCACCGATTTCCCGATGAAGGCCAATCTGCCTCAGAAGGAGCCGCAGCTTCTGGAAAAGTGGGCCAATGAGGATCTCTACGGACAGATCCGCAAAAAGTCACTGGGAAAATCGAAGTTCATCCTTCACGACGGGCCCCCTTACGCCAACGGCGATATTCATATCGGCCACGCGCTCAATAAAATCCTGAAAGACGTCATCGTCCGCTACAAAACGATGCGGGGATTTGACGCCCCCTATGTTCCCGGATGGGACTGCCACGGTTTGCCGGTAGAACATCAATTGTTTAAAGAATTAAAGATGACCAAACGTGATATTCCGCAAGTTGAATTCAGGAAAAAAGCCGAACAGTACGCGATGAAATATGTCGGCGTCCAGCGGGAGCAATTCAAGCGTTTGGGAATCGAGGGGGATTGGGCCAATCCCTATCTTACGTTGTCTCATCGGTTCGAGGCGGAAATTATTCGCGGGTTTGGCAAACTAGTCGAGGGGGGCTATATCTATAAAGGAAGGAAACCAGTCAACTGGTGTGCAGAATGCGAAACCGCGCTCGCGGAAGCGGAGGTGGAGTATGACGACCATCAATCCCATTCCATCTACGTGAAATTCCCGCTTAGCGCTTCCTCGCAAGTAAAAAAGGGGAAGACCATCGCCTGGGACCGGGTTTCGATTTTGGTCTGGACGACGACTCCCTGGACGCTCATTTCAAACGTCGCTGTCGCGGTCCATCCCGATCTTGAGTACGCGCTGGTTTCCACCAGCGAGTGTTTTTTTGTCCTGGCGGCAAAGTTATTAGAAGGACTCAAGGCGAAATTCAATTGGGCCGACTGCAAGGTGGAACTGACTCTGCCGGGAAGCCAGATGGAAGGGTGGGTCTGCCGTCATCCGTTCTTAGAGAGGGCTTCTCAGGTGATCCTCGGAGAATTCGTCTCCAGCGAAGAGGGGACTGGCTGTGTGCATATCGCCCCCGGGCATGGGCAGGAGGATTTCGAGGCGAGCCAGAAATATGATCTTCCGATGATCATGCCGGTGACTCCGGAGGGGCGATTTGACGCGACTGCCGGAAAATTTCAGGGGATGACGATTCCCGACGCCAGCAAAACTGTTTTACAGGAACTCCGCGATCAAGAAACGATTGTCCGCGCCGAAACGATCTCTCATTCCTATCCCCATTGCTGGCGGTGCAAGAAACCGACGATTTTTCGCGCCACCGAACAGTGGTTTATGAAAGTGGATCATGAACGTCTGAGGGAGAAGACTCTGGAAGCCATCCAAAAGATCCGATGGGTGCCGCCGATCGGAGAGAACCGGATTTCGGCGATGATTGCCCAGCGTCCCGATTGGTGCTTGTCGCGGCAAAGATACTGGGGAGTCCCGATTCCCGTTTTCTATTGTCAAACCTGCCAGACAACCCTGCTTCATCCCGACGCGATCGAGTCTTTCGCACAGTGGGTGGAGAAAGAGGGGGCGGACGCATGGTTCACGCTAAGTCCTGAGCAGATGATTCCCGCTCATCTTCAATGTTCCGACTGCGGCAAGCGAAATTTCAGGAAAGAGAATGATATTCTGGACGTCTGGTTTGATTCCGGCGTCAGCCACCAGGCGGTTTTAAGAACCCGCGAGGATCTTTGTTATCCCGCCGATCTTTATCTGGAAGGCTCTGATCAGCACCGGGGATGGTTTCAGACCTCTCTATTAACCGCGATGGGGATCGAGGGGAACCCTCCTTTTAAGGAAGTCCTGACCCACGGTTTCGTCGTTGACGGTGAGGGATACAAAATGTCGAAGTCCCGTGGGAACGTCATTTCACCGCAGGAAGTGATCGCTCAAATGGGGGCCGACGTTCTGCGCCTGTGGGTCGCAGGATGCGACTACCGCGATGACGTCCGCATTTCCAATGAAATTCTGCAGAGAACCCAGGAGGCGTACCGAAAGATCCGGAATACTTTCAAATATCTGCTGTCGAATTTGTATGATTTTGAGGAGGATAAAAACAGGGTTCCTTACGAGAAACTGACTGAAATTGACCGGTGGGCGCTCTCGCGGACTCAGCGGCTGATCGAGCAGACAACGCGATCCTTCGAGGGATACGAGTTCTACCAGGTGATTCATCTGGTCTATGATTTTTGCGTGACCGAACTTTCTTCTTTTTATCTGGACATCTTAAAAGATCGGATGTATACTTATCCCTCAAATTCGGCAGAGAGACGATCCAGTCAGACGGTTTTCTTTGAAATTCTGTCGGTGTTAACGAAACTCCTCGCGCCGCTGCTCCCGTTCACTTCGGAAGAAGTCTGGCAGATGGCGGTTTCCCTGTCTACTGGACAGGCAGGAAAGAGCGTTCACTTGGAATCGTGGCCTCAACCAAAAAGAGAATGGATACGGCAGGATCTGGAAACCCGATGGCAGGAGATCCATGCGGTGAGGGCCGTGGTGCTGAAGGCGCTGGAAGAAAAACGGACCGCCAAAGCTATCGGGGGATCGCTGTCTGCAAAGGTGCGCCTGCGGATTAAAGAGGGGGACCGCCTGCGGTTATTAAAGGAATACGAGAGCGAACTGCCGATGCTCTTCATTGTGTCGCGGGTAGAGTTAGCCGCGAACGAGATGGGAGAAGAGATCGCCGTCGAAGTAGAAAAAGCGGAAGGGGCCAAATGCCAGCGATGCTGGCAATACAACCTGGCCGTGGGGCACAGCGCCGAACATCCTACCCTGTGCCAACGGTGCGTTGAGACATTAAAAAATATGCTTCTAAGGTAATCTTATGACCGATAAAGAACTAGCGAAATACAAACAGTTGCTCATCGAGCGCCGGGAGCATATCTTATCCGGAATCAAGCATATCACCGATGACAATTTAAAAAAGACACTGCGCGATTCATCGGGAGATATTTCCGGTTATACCTACCACATGGCCGACATGGCCAGCGACGCTTATAACCGGGAATTCTCTCTGAATCTGGCCAGCAGCGAGCGGGAAATTGTTCTTTCGATCGAAGAGGCGCTCAAGCGCCTTGAGGAAAAAACGTTCGGTGATTGCTTTGTCTGCGGGAAAGCAATTGCCAAACAGCGATTAGAAGCAGTCCCCTACGCGAAAAACTGCATCGAATGCCAGAAAAAACAGGAAGAGCGCGGGCATCCGCGCTGAAACTCTTTTCCTTCGGGCTCATTCTCTTCGCCGACCAATCCCTGAAAGCGTGGGTCATGAGCCGGTTCCAATTGGGCCAATCCCGGCCGTTGATCCCCGGTATCCTACACCTCACTTTAGTCCACAATACAGGGACCGCTTTCGGGTTGTTTCAGGATAAAAATTTATTCTTCATCATCCTTTCCGCGGCAGTCATTGCGGGCATCGCGGCGCTATTATTTAAGGAAGAGAAAAAAGAGGGTTCTCCCTTTTCATGGGTTCCACTGGTCCTTCTTTTAGGAGGAGCCGTCGGCAACCTGAGCGACCGGCTCCGGTTCGGTTGCGTCATTGATTTTATTGACTTCCGCGTGTGGCCTGTCTTCAATCTCGCCGACTCCTGTATCACGGTGGGAATTGTCTGGTTATTGTTAACTTCTATTTAACTCTTTTGTAATCTTTTCGTAACATGAAAAGAGTAAAAGAAAAGAGTGATTGATAAAAG
Source organism: uncultured Planctomycetia bacterium (assembly GCA_964372345.1). GTDB lineage: Bacteria > Omnitrophota > Gorgyraeia > JACOVV01 > JACOVV01 > JACOVV01. Next base: position 15,045 of record CAYJQR010000015.1, read on the forward strand.
TATTAAGCTATTTAAGATTTTAAAGTAAATTCTTATTGACAAAAGGGAAGGGTGCGTTTTATTCTTGATAGAAGATAGAAGTATGATGTTATCATAAACCAGGACATGAGGGGTCAAAGAGAAAGGGAGGAAGAGATGAAAAGAAAAATCATGTGGGTGGGGGGGATGCTTACAATCGTCGCCCTTTTGGCAGTTTCAACCGCAAGAGCCGATGAAGCGGTTATCCAAGCGGAGATTCAGATGTTGAAAAACCGGATCAATGATCTGGAAAAGAAACTTGAGCAGACACACATAAAGCTTGAACAACCGGAATCTGCTAAGCCGACACCCATGGGGACAGCCATGGAAGGGCTCCGCATCGGTGGGATGGTGGATATGACGGCGAATTATAACATCAACCAACCCAATAATCAGGCGAATACCTTCAATGAGTTCCAGAATAAAGCTAACAATATGCAAATTGATCAGTTCGAACTCGTTATCCAGAAGCAGTCAAGCTCTGACAAACCGTTGGGGTTCCGGGCTGACCTAGTGGTGGGGGAGACTGCAGAATCAATAGGGGCGGTTGGGGCTATTACCGATGATATTGATTTGCAACAGGCTTATCTTAACTGGAAGCCGCATGTTTTAAATCGAGATATTGACATCTGGGCAGGAAAGTATGTAACCCTTGCAGGAGCAGAGGTCATTCCCGATCCAGGGGGATATAACTGGAATATCACTCGATCGTTTCTGTTTTATTATGCTATTCCGTTTACCCATACCGGAATTCGGAGCATGATTCCTGTAATTGATGGTAAACTTACCAGTTATCTGGGAATCAACAACGGCTGGGACCGAACCGAAGATGATAACGAAGGGAAGACCTTAGAGTCGGCTTTGTCCATTACGCCATGGGAGTGGCTGTCACTTTTTAGTTCGTTCTACTGGGGTAATGAAGTTGCCACTGGTACAGCGGGTGATATGCAAACCGTGTGGAGCAGCGTGCTCACCGTCAAATCTCCATGGGATATTGACTGGTTGAAGCGTTTGACGCTGATGTTTGATTACACCACGGGCCATGAGCATGACGGTATCGCTGCCCGACAGAATTCGAACTGGGATGGGTTAGCCAGCTATGCTCGCTATATGATCAGTGATAAGCTGGCGCTTTCGACTCGTTTGGAATCCTTCAATGATAACGATGGCGACCGAACCAGTTCAGCCAGTGGTATTGCGGCTCCACGGCCTAGTACACCCGTGTATCTCAAGGGATGGACAACGACCCTTGAATATCCATTGGTGGATGAATTAATTGCTCGTTTAGAGTATCGGAAGGATTGGGCCAATGATAATTTCTTTCAAGACAATGCCCGCCGTCGCAAAAATCAAGATATGATTTTTGGCGAATTGATTTATCTGTTCTAAAGAGTAATATAGAAGCAAGGAAGGAAAGTAAAACCCCCCTGTTCCGGATTACGGGACAGGGGGTTCTTTTAACTTCCATAGAGTCCATTGACAATATCCGCAGGCAATGTAAAATAATGATTCCATGGCTATTCTCCCGATCACCCAGTTAGGAAATCCGGTTCTTAGGAAGAAAGCGGAGCCGGTATTGAGGATTACCGCTAAAGAGAAGAAACTCATCCAAGATATGATTGATACCCTGTATTTCGCGGAAGGAGTCGGATTGGCGGCGAATCAGGTTGGGGTGAGTCAGAGGATCATCATCATCAGCCCCGCCTATAAAAGGGGGGAAGAAACGGCGATTATCAATCCGGAGATCCTGAGCCAGTCGGGGAGCGTTACCGAACGGGAGGGGTGCCTGAGTGTTCCCGGTTTCACGGGGAAGGTCGCGCGATCGAACCGGCTCCAATTGAAGGGATTGACCGCGGATGGAGAACCCAAATTCTGGGAACTGGAGGGATTCGCGGCGGTGATTGTTCAGCATGAAGTGGATCACATCAATGGATATCTCTTCATTGACCGGTTGAAGTCGTTGGAAAAGCAGAGAGCGGAAAAGTGGCTTCGGGAACGCGAAGAAACGCTTGGGCACTAGTCAATGCGGATTGTTTTCTTTGGAACTCCACAGTTTGCCGTCCCTACCCTTCAAAAACTGATCGAAAACTATCATCTGGTTCTCGCGGTTGTCACCCAGCCGGACCGTCCCAAAGGGAGGCATCTTAAAGTAGGCCAGAGCCCGGTGAAGGAGTTGGCTCGAGAAAAAAAGATTCAAGTTTTATATCCTCAGACGATCGGCGATCAATTCTTAGAAGAAGCCGCGAATCTGAAGGCCGATCTATTCGTCGTGGTTTCTTACGGAAAAATTTTACCCGGCTCACTGCTTAAAATACCCCGTCTTTATTCTCTCAACATTCACGCCTCATTATTGCCGAAGTACCGGGGAGCGTCTCCTATTCCGAACGCTCTCTTGAATCAAGAGACTCAGACAGGCGTCACCGTTATGCGGATTACCGAACAGCTCGACGCGGGAGACATTCTTCTCCAGCAGTCAGTTCCCATTGGTCTCCAGGATGACGCGGTGACTCTTTCTGAAAAACTTTCTCACGCCGGCGCGGAATTAATGATCCAATCGCTTGGCCTCATCGAATCCGGCAAAGCGGTTTTTCATCCCCAAGACGAAAGCCAGGTTGTGTACGCCAAACGCTTGAAGAAGGAGGATGGAAAAATTGACTGGAGCCGGCCCGCGAAAGAAATTGAAGCGCTCGTTCGGGCGCTGGTCCCCTGGCCCTCCGCGTATACTTTCTGTCAGGGAAAGCGGCTTCAGCTCTGGAAAGTATCAGTCAAACAACGGGCTGGCTACGGCCGTTATGGACAGGTGTTGAAAATCAGCGAAACTGAGGGAATTGAAGTCTCCACCGGAGAGGGTGTTTTAGCGCTGCTGGAGCTTCAACCGGAGAGCCGCCGGCGGATGCGGGCGGTTGAATTCATCGCTGGTTACCGATTGCGTCCTGGGGATGTGTTAGGGTAGCATGACAATCTCAAATGCCAGAGAATAAAACCACAAAAATAGGGAAAGGGTTGTTGAAAGTTTTACGCAAGATTGGAGATTTTCAATCGAGGATTCTCCTCATCTTTGTTTATTTTATTCTGTTGTTTCCCATTGGGGTGATCGTCCGCCTCTTCTCTGACGCGATGCAGACGAAACCGGCCGACAGACGGCTTACTTCGTATTGGAAATTCAAACAACCAGCAGATCCCCTGGATGAAATAGAGAAAGCCATGAGGCAGTCGTAGTGAATATTCTTGGGATTTCTTGTTTTTATCATGATGCCGCCGCGGCTCTGATTCAGGATGGAAAACTCATCGCCGCCGGGGAAGAGGAGCGATTTTCAAGGATCAAACATGACAGTGGCTTCCCTGAAAAAGCGATCGAGTTTTGTTTAAAGATGGGGAAGATTCGGCGTGAAGAAATTAATTTCGCCGTTTTTTATGAAAAGCCCTTTCTGAAGTTTGAAAGAATGCTCACCATGATGCTGGAAACCTACCCCCGTTCCCACAAGGTATTTCGCGAATCAATGATTCCTTGGTTTGGGAAAAAATTCTGGGTGAAGGACCGGATTCAATCTTTTCTCGGTCTCGGTGACGAAAAAATTTTATTCTCCGAGCATCACTTATCCCATGCCGCGAGCGCTTTTCTCTGTTCCCCGTTTGAGGAGGCGGCGATTCTGACCGTGGATGGGGTGGGGGAATGGGCGACGGCCACTTTTAGCCACGGGACAGCCAGTTTTGACGGAAAAAGAGAGAATAAAATCGTCATTAAGAAAGAAATCCATTTCCCCCATTCTTTGGGGCTGCTTTATTCCGCGTTCACCGCTTTTCTGGGCTTCGAAGTCAATGAAGGGGAATACAAAATCATGGGGATGGCCGCTTATGGTTCTCCCCGTTATGTCGAAGACATTTATCAGGTTATTCGCGTGGTGAACGACGGAAGTTTCTGGCTTGATATGGACTATTTTGATTTCGCCTGCCAGACGGAGACGCCGTTTACTAAGAAATTCATCCGGAAATTCGGCCAGTCCCGTCAGCCGGAAGATGATTTCTTCCTGGACGGCGGACGGACGGAAAACGGAAAGAAGAATCAGTATTATGCCGATATCGCGGCCAGTATCCAGAGGGTGACTGAGGAAGTCATGGTGCATCTAGCCAAGGTCCTTCACACTGAGACCGGCGCGGAAAATCTTTGCATTTCGGGAGGGGTGGGGTACAACGGCCTTGCCAACGCCCGCGTATTAAAGGAAACGCCGTTTAAATCGCTCTATCTGCATCCCGCGGCCGGAGATTCCGGAGGCGCTGTCGGCGCGGCCCTCTGGGCGTATCATATCCTGTTCCAGAAACCAAGGGTTTTTGTCATGGATCATTGTTATTGGGGAGAATCCTACAGCAACGACGAGATCGCTCAGAGATTATCGGAGATGGGAGTGAGTTATCAGCAAATTGACGATGAACAACAATTATTGCGCCAAACGGCCGAAGCGCTGACCCGTCAGGAAGTCGTCGGATGGTTCCAGGGAAGAGCCGAGTGGGGGCCGCGGGCGCTCGGCAACAGGAGCATCCTGGCAGACCCCCGCGACGCTCGAATGAAGGCGATCGTTAATGAAAAAATTAAATTCAGGGAATTATTCCGCCCCTTCGCCCCTTCGGTGTTAGATGAGAAAAAGGGGGATTTTTTTCATCTGCCTCAGGAAAAAGAGTCGCTCGCGACCGATTTCATGCTTCTGATCCCAACGGTGATCGAGTCAAAACGAAAAGAGATTCCCGCGGTGACCCATGAGGATGGGACGGCGCGCCTTCAGACGGTTAAAGAAAAGACCAATCCCAAATACCACCGGCTGATTCAGGAGTTTGAAAAAGTATCGGGAGTCCCGATGCTGCTCAATACTTCTTTTAATCTCAAGGGAGAGCCGATCGTCAATAGGCCGGAAGAGGCCTTGCGGACGTTCAGTAGAGGGGCGTTGGATCGGCTGATATTGGGAAACTGTGTTGTGACCCGAAAATAAAGTGGCGCTTCAAATAGAGGAGGTCAAATGAAGCTACAACTTACGGAACGAAGCGACGTAAAATGAAAAATGTCAAGGGTTCAATTCGCACAGCGACTTATGTCGTTTGCCGAAAGACGAAAGCGACATAAGTCGCGTACTCATTGAAGGAGGTCCCATGAAACGGCTCGGTTCAAAGTTTAAGATCGTTAAGGAATTGTTGACGTTC
>CAYJQR010000015.1:20352-28583 GCA_964372345.1 uncultured Planctomycetia bacterium
TCCCATGAAACGGCTCGGTTCAAAGTTTAAGATCGTTAAGGAATTGTTGACGTTCGCGAAAGAAAATAAAAAATGGTGGCTCTTGCCGGCAGTGCTGGTGATTCTGATTTTTGGTATTTTGATCCTCTTTGCCCAGCAATCCGCCGTAGCCCCATTTATTTACACGCTCTTTTAAGCGATATTGCTTTTAGAGACGAAGAATTGGTATAATCACAATTCTAATTCCTTAAGTTTTGTAAGGAAATAACCCTATACGGATCAGCCAGAGGCTGATCCGCCTTCGGCGGATAAAAGGAGGAATTGAAAATGTCGGTTCGAGTTGGAATTAATGGGTTTGGAAGGATTGGGCGTAATGTGTACCGGGCGGGATGGAACCGGCCCGGCATCGAGTGGGTCGCCGTGAACGATCTCCCGGTTCCGGGAAATGTTTTGGCGCACCTGCTGAAATACGATTCGATTCTGGGGCAATTTGAAGGAAATGTGTCTGCCAAGGGGGATCAGCTTTTCGTCAATGGGAAACAGTTAAAAGTCCTCAATTTCAAGAGCCCCGCCGAGATCCCTTGGAAAGATTTGGGAGTGGATATCGTCGTGGAATCCACCGGAGTCTTTACCGACGCCGAGAAAGCAAAAGGGCACCTTCAGGCAGGGGCAAAAAAGGTCATTATTTCAGCTCCCGCTAACAATGAAGATATCACTATTGTCATCGGAGTCAATGAACAGAGATACGATCCGGAAAAACATCATATTATCTCGAATGCTTCCTGCACGACCAATTGCGTAGCGCCGATGGCGAAAGTTTTACATGAAAATTTCACCATTCTTCGAGGACTGATGACCACGACGCACTCTTACACCAATGATCAGAAAATTCTGGATCTTCCCCATAAGGATCTCCGGAGAGCCCGCGCGGCCGCCCTCTCGATGATTCCCACTTCGACCGGCGCGGCAAAAGCGGTTGGCTTGGTATTGCCAGAGCTAAAAGGAAAACTGGACGGACTGGCGATTCGAGTCCCGACTCCAAACGTTTCCTTAATTGATCTCACCTGCGACGTCGCCAAGGATACCTCCAAAGAAGAGGTGAACGCCGCTTTGAAGAAGGCGGCCCAGGGGCCGCTCAAGCATGTAATGGATTTTTGCGAGATTCCGCTGGTTTCCAAGGATTTCAACGGGAATCCCAAATCCTGCACCCTCGACGCGGAACTCACTTTCGTCATCGAAAAACGGTTAGTCAAGGTCCTCGGCTGGTATGACAACGAGTGGGGTTACTCCAATAGAGTGGTGGATTTAATCGAATATGTCGCTAGAGCGTCAAAAAGGAGAATTTAAAATAGAAACAGTAGGAGTCACGACTACTAAACAGACGCAGATGAAAGAGGAGATGGATCATTCTCCCTGTCCTCTTTGCCAGTCGGAACGCTTCACGACTCTCTGTGTGGAATGGGGGAGTCTGGGCGTCGTGCGCTGTCTAGATTGTGAACTTATATATATTCGGCCGCGGATGAAAGAACCGGAGAAAATGTATTGGAATCCCAAAGAGTACTACCTCAAAGAAACGAAACTGATCTTCGAAGGGAAAGCCGCCAGCCATAGAGACCCCAACTATCGGCATGATCTTCGGCTGATAGAACGGTATAAAAAGCGAGGGAACTTCTTAGACGTTGGCTGTCACATGGGAATGTTCTTGAGGAATGCGCGAGGACGAGGGTGGAAATTATTCGGAGTTGAACCTTCTCCATCGCTGTCCGAGATTGCCAGAGAGAAATTTGGTATTCAGGTTTTTAACGGATTCCTCAAGGATGCTGATTTCCCCGACGGATTTTTCGACGTGATTACATTAACTGACGTCTTTGAACATATGAGGGACCCGCTGGGTGAGTTGGGCTACGTAAAACGGATGATTCAGAAAGATGGGTTATTGTTTATCAAGGTGCCCAACGGAAGTTTTAACCTTTTGAAATTAGTGTGGTACCGCCGGCTGCTGCACCGCTTCCGTTTCCCTCACGATGTTTTCCGCGATATTTTTGATTCCAGAGAACACGTAGTTCATTACACCCAGTCAACGATCACAAAGATGCTTCATCGGGCCGGATTTAAAACAATTGATTTCCGCGTGGCGCCACCGGTTCAAATACCCTCTTGGAGAAGTTTGGTTGGAGAGTATTATCAATATCCTACCCCGTGGTTTGTTGATTGGAAAGTCAGGTCGGCGAGGAGTCTGTTGTACCTAGGGGCGCTGGCACAATTTTACCTGACGGGAAGGCGCATTACTCCGTTGGCCCCTAATTTTATTGTGCTGGCCGTGTTGGAGAAATAGCAATGCCAAAACTGACGATTCGTGATGTTAATAGCCAAAATAAGAGGGTATTAATCCGCGTGGATTTTAACGTGCCGTTGGATGAAAATGGAGTCATTACCGATGATACCCGCGTTAAGGCTTCCTTAGAGACCATTCAATTTTGTCTGAGGCAAGGAGCGATGGTTATCTTAATGAGTCATTTAGGAAGACCGGATGGGAAGATCGTGGAAACGATGAGGCTTGACCCAGTCGCTAAACGCCTGGGCGAACTCTTGAATAAGAAAGTCATTAAGTTTAATGATTGTATTGGCTCTGAAGTCAGTAATGGTATCGCAAAGCTGAAATCGGGCGAGGTGGCGTTGTTAGAAAATCTTCGTTTCCACCCGCAAGAAGAGGAAAACGATCCTGCTTTTGCCAAACAACTGGCGGAGCTCGGAGATGTGTACGTCAATGACGCTTTTGGAACGGCGCACCGCGCGCACGCTTCTACCGAAGGAGTGGCTCACTATCTTCCAGCGGTGGCTGGTTTCTTGATGGAAAAAGAAATTGAATATTTGGGAGAAACGCTGGCTCATCCTCAGAGGCCTTTTGTGGCGATCCTCGGAGGCTCTAAGGTTTCCGGGAAGATCGCCGTCATCGAAAACCTGATGAAGAGCGTTGACGCGATTTTAATCGGCGGAGGGATGACTTATACTTTTAATAAAGCCAAAGGGATAGGAGTGGGGGGATCCCGGGTGGAGCCTGATAAAATTCAGTTAGCTCTCGATCTGATGGAAACCGCCAAGAAGAAAAAAGTTACTTTTGTTCTCCCGAAAGACCACCGGATCGCGCAAAAAATAGAAAAGGGGACCGAGATACAAACCACCGCTTCTACCACGATTCCCGATGGATGGATTGGGGTTGATGTGGGGCCTCAGACGATTGAAGAATACAAGAAAGTATTGCAAACCGCCAGGACCGTTATCTGGAACGGCCCTGTGGGGGTTTTCGAGATTGACGGAATGGATTGGGGAACGCGTCAGGTCGCTGAAATCCTGGCGAAGCTAAAGATCACCAAAGTGGCCGGGGGAGGAGACACCGCGGCGGCGATCGCGAAGTTCGGCCTGGAATCGGCGATGACGCACATTTCGACAGGTGGCGGCGCGAGTCTGGAGTTTATGGAAGGGAAAATTCTCCCGGGGGTCGCGGTGTTAAAAGACCGTCCACAGTCTCCGCCAAAGGCGGATTCGTTAAAATGAACCTATTGAGGAAACCGATCATCGCTGGTAACTGGAAGATGAATAAGAAAATCTCCGAGGCGCTTGAACTGGTTAACGGTCTCAAGAGAGAACTGTGCGATGAAGAAGAAATCGAAGTGGTCGTCTGTCCTCCTTACACGGCCCTTTCAGAAGTGGGGGAACTCTTGGGAGAATGCGGCATTGGGTTAGGGGCGCAGGACCTTTTCTGGGAATCGAGCGGGGCTTACACAGGGGAGATTTCCGCATCGATGCTCAAAGAGGCCGGCTGCCGTTACGTGATTATTGGCCACTCGGAAAGACGGCAGTATTTTAAAGAGACTAACGATAGCGTCGCTAAAAAAGTCCGCCGCGCTCTGGATGAAAAATTAATTCCGATTGTCTGCGTGGGAGAACGCCTGGAAGAGAGAGAAAAAGGAAAAACATTCGAAGTGGTCAAAGATCACGTGGCCAACGGCCTTTCTTTAGTGAGAAAAGAGGAACTCCATGAAGTGGTCATTGCTTATGAGCCTGTGTGGGCGATTGGAACCGGGAAAAACGCCACGGCCGGTCAGGCGGAAGAAGTCCACTCTTTTATCCGGAAACTGCTGGGGGAGGTGTTTGATAAGACCGCAGCGGCGAAGGTGCGGATTCAATATGGAGGAAGCGTAAAACCAGAGAACATCATTGAACTCATGGAAGAGGAAAATGTTGACGGAGCACTGGTGGGGGGAGCGAGTCTCACGATCGAGGGTTTTTCTCAAATCGTCAAACGAGCGCACATTCGAGTGAGCTAAAAAAGGCGGCCCTATGTATACTTTTCTATTGATCATCCACGTTTTTGTTTGTTTCTTCTTGATTCTGGTGATTTTATTGCAGGCAGGAAAAGGGGGAGGGATGGCGGAGACGCTGGGAGGAAATTTAACCCAATCTATTCTGGGGACCCGCAGTACCGCTTTCATGACTAAACTGACGGCGGTTTGCGCTTCTCTCTTTCTTATGACCTGTCTTTCGCTGACCTATCTCTCTACGCAGAAGAGGTCGTCCGTTTTTCACGGCTACAAGGGGACCAGGTCAACACCCGCTCCATCGGCCGCGCCATCGGCTTCGCCGCTAGGCGAGCCAGCCCCTGTACCCTCGGCTCAAGAGACTGCCTCGCTGCCGGCGCAGGATTCCCAACCAACACCGCCATCCTCCGCCGAGGCGCCTCCTACGGAAACTCCCTAAGAAAGAAACGCGATGCCAGTTCCTCTCTCTGTAGTGATTGTCGCGAAGAATGAGGAGAGAAACATTGAGGAGTGCCTAAAGTCGGTCCAATGGGCGCCAGAAATTGTCCTGGTGGATGATTCGAGCGTTGATCGGACTGTTGAAATCGCGCGCCGCTACGGAGCCAGAGTCATTGAGCGGAAAATGGATATCGAGGGGAGGCACCGTAATTTCGCCTACGCGCAGGCAAGCCATCCGTGGATTCTCAGCATTGACGCCGATGAGCGAGTCACCCCTGAACTCAAAGAAGAAATTGAGAGAGTTTTATCGAATGGAACGGCGAATTCGGGGTTTACCATCCCTCGAAGAAACTTCATCGCTCATTACTGGGTGCGGCACGGGGGATGGTATCCGAGCGGTCAACTAAAACTTTTTCTAAAGGACAAGTTTAAATTCGAAGAAGTGGATGTTCATCCCCGCGCGATCATGAACGGTCCCTGCGGTTGTCTGCAAGCGGATATCATTCATTATTCCTACCGCGATTTTGGAGATTTTTTAAAGAAGATGGATAATCATACGACGCGCGAGGCGAAAAAATGGGTGGAAACAGGGCGTAAAATGACCTTGGGAAAGGCGCTCTGGAGAACAGTGGATCGTTTCTTCAGGACGTATTTCGGGAAAAAGGGACATAAAGACGGTGTCGTCGGGTTAGTAGTAGCCGTGTTCGCGGGATTTTATCAGATTTTGAGTTACGCGAAGTATTGGGAGATGCGAAAGGCGGAAAATAGAGAATGGAGAATGGAAAATGGGAAAATCAAATAAGATGAATCCATTATCCATTTCCCAAAGAGGAGCTCTTATGCGAGTATTAGTCACGGGGGGCGCAGGATTTATTGGTTCTCATTTAGTGGATGAACTAGTTAAATTAGGACACCAAGTGCGGGTGTTTGATTTTCTTGAAAAACAAGTCCATCACGGCAAAAAGCCGGATTACTTAAACCCAGAGGCTGAGTATCTTTGGGGGAACGTTTGTGATGAAGAGAAGCTGAAGCAATCCTTGAAAGGGATCGAGGCGGTCTTTCATTTAGCCGCGCAGGTGGGAGTAGGGCAATCCATGTATGAACTGCAAAGATACATTCGGGATAATTCGCTGGGAACTGGAATACTGCTGGAGGCATTGTTGAAACAGAAGAAGGCCATCCGCAAATTAGTCGTTGCCAGTTCCATGAGTATCTATGGGGAAGGGAGTTATCAGTGCAAGGATTGCGGCAAGATCAACCCGCGAGAACGGTCATTGGAGCAATTACAAAAGGGGATATGGGAAATGAATTGCCCCCATTGCCAGGGAGCAGTGACGCCGCTGGCCACCGATGAGGAAAAACCGCTTTATTGTTCTTCTGTTTACGCGATTACCAAAAAAGATCAAGAGGAACTTTGTCTGATCTGGGGGAAAAGCTACCGGATCCCAACCGTGGCCCTCCGCTTCTTCAATGTGTACGGTACCCGGCAGTCGTTGTCCAATCCTTACACCGGCGTCGCGGCCATTTTTGCTTCCCGGATCAAAAATAACAATCCCCCTCTCATTTTTGAAGACGGCCTGCAGAGTCGTGATTTCGTTCATGTCAGTGATATTGTGCGGGCAATTTTGCTCGCTCTTAACAATGACGCGATGAAATGGGAGGCGTTTAACGTTGGAACAGGAAAGCCAATGGCGGTTCTTGACATCGCAAAGACTCTTCTGAAGATTTATAAAAAAGATATCTCTCCCAGTGTTGTCAACCAATTCAGGGCGGGGGATATTCGGCATTGTTTTGCCAATATTCGCAAGATTCGCGTGATGGGATTTACTCCAAAAGTAAAATTTGAAGAGGGGATCAGAGAGCTGGTGGAGTGGAGCCGCGGTGTCGAGACGAAAGATCTGGCGGATGAATCTACCATGGAACTAGAGAAGAGAAAATTGGTTTTCGCCACCGTCTGATGAATAAGACATGCGACCTCATTTTGTTAACTTGGAATCATTTAGAGGTTACAAAAAGATGCCTGCGGTCTCTTTTTGAACAGACCGACTTGCCCAGCCGCCTAGTCATCGTGGATAACGGAAGCGACCAGCCTGGCGCCAAAGAATACCTGCAATCGGTTCAGCCCGCCGGCAATGTTCAAGAGGTGGTCTTCATTAGAAACGAAGAAGACCTTGGTTTCTCTAGAGGGATGAATACGGGCTTGCGTTTTTGCCTGGGGCGTCAGCCTGCTCCCTGCCTGTGCCTGGTCAGTAATGATGTCATTGTGACAAAGAATTGGCTCTCGGAATTGGCGGGGATCGCGGAATCAGACCCTGCCATTGGCCTTGTCAATCCCAGTAGCACCAATTTTGGTTTCTATCCTCCTAGCATGGAAAAGATCAATGAATACGGCGTTAGAATAACTCGTTCTTTAAAAGGAAAGTGGCAGGAGTTAGGAAGTTGTATCGGTTTTTGTTTTCTGGCTAAGAGAGAAGTTTTTGAAAAAATCGGTTTGCTGGACGAGACATTCGGAATGGCGTATTACGAAGACGCGGATTTCAGTAAACGGACCCAGGCGGCCGGGTACCTTTGTGTTCTGGCCGAAGGAAGTTATGTTTATCATGAACAGGGAAAGTCGTTTGGCAAACAGCAGGAGAAAAGTCCGCTATTTTTGAAAAACGAAGAGATCTTTTATTTCCGGTGGAAAATGAATAAGCCGGGAAGAATCGGTTATATTCTCTTCGGAAACAATCACTCAGATCCTCAAGAATTTTCACGGCGAATACGGGAGCTGGCTAATCAGTTTAACAAGATTTGGATCTTGTGCCAGCGCGGAGAACTGGGAAAAATCCTTCCCAATCACTGGAATGTCCAAAAGATTTTCTTCAGCGGGCCTTCCTTTTTATTCAACTTGTGGTCTCTGTCCTATCTTTTAGTGAAGAAAAAGAAATTCAACGCTGTTTTTGTAGACGACCCGCGTCTGTTGGCATTTCTGAAAAGGTTCCAGTGGAAATATCAAGGGGAACTACGGTTACTTTCGATGAACAATGAACAATGAACAACAAACAATGAACCGGTCCTCTTACATCGTTTGCGGTGTCGAGCGCGGATGGAAAGGAATGCGCCAGTTCGCGCTGGCTCTCGCCGATAAGGGGTATGAAGTCGATCTGCTTCTGCGGGAGAAAATTCCCATTGAACTGCTAAAAGTTATCTCGCCTCGGAAAGGAATTCGCATCATTCCCGGTGGAAAAAAAACGTTTCCTTTTCGTTTTATCGCGAAGGTAATAGAAAAAGCTTTGTTTCACAAAGTAGCATGGCTTGTTTTTAATCGGCATGAAAGGGTTGAGAAAAATAGGTGGCTTCGCCGGTTAGTAAGAGCAGAATATCTTGTTCTTGAAGAAAAGGGGAATGACTATTGTCTTTTTTCCAAAAGGGGTGTAGTCACAATCGAAGAGTTAGAGGATTTTAATCGCACCTGGTAAATTCCTCGAAGCTTGCTTCGCATAATCCCCTCCC
>CAYJQR010000016.1:0-24962 GCA_964372345.1 uncultured Planctomycetia bacterium
GCGGGGCAACGAGCGCGGCGACGGATAAAGCCGGGGGCGATTTGGTATTAAAGTCAGGAGTGGCCACAGGCACCGGCACATCCAAGATCACCTTCCAAACCCATCCCGCGGGCTCAACCGGCACCACAGACACCACCGCCACTACTAGAATGACTATTTTAGGGAGCGGGAATGTGGGGATTGGGACGACGGCGCCGGGAACAGCTCTTACGGTTGGCGGTTCTGGGCAAATCTCGGCCCCGCTTGGATCGGTAACCGCTCCATCCTATACATTTACAGGTGATACCACCACTGGGATTTACAGTGGAGGGGCCTCGTCACTTAGCATTACGTTTGCAGGAATAGCTAGGGCAAATTTCTCTCCCGCAACAACTAGTTTTGTGACAAGTACTATAAGTTTTGGCAGTGTAGATGCTATCCTTACCTCAGCAGGTTCACCTCAGGACTTACAACTAAAAGCAAAGGGGGCCGCTAATCTCTTATTATTTACTAATTCCGCGGAGCGGATTAGAATTGACAGCGCCGGCCTCGTCGGCATCGGCACCACCTCTCCCACCAACCTCCTCTCCCTTGGCGGCAACTCCGCCCGCACCTTCTGGATGGAGCGGCATACTACCGCCAACACCGCTGGCAATTCCTTAACGATTCAATCTGGGGGGGCAACTGCGGCGGCGACAGATAAAGCGGCTGGAGCGTTAATCTTAGCGACTGGATTAAGTACAGGAAACGCTGTCCCCGCTCAAGCTAAAATACAGGGCACTGGACAGGTCGCTGGTAGTGGGACTGCGGATCAGACACTTTTAGATAGAGCGATCTTTAACGCGTCTAAAGTTCTGACTAACAACTCTGCTATCGCGATTGTCAACGCGACACAGGCAAACGGTTCAGCAATCGGTGGAATTATTCGGTATACCATTGAAGTTACTGATGGGACTGATTTTCAAGTAGAAACTGGGTTCGCGGTTTATAGCGGCACGAATAAAGCCGCGGCTTTCAGTAATACGATTACTGAAGTGAACTCTCAACAAAATCTATCCGCGGGGACGCTTGCCACAACATGGGCAATCTCTGGAGCGAATCCAGCAGTGATCTCTATCAACGCGAACTCTTCCCTGACGCCGTCGTCAGGGTATCCACGTATCACTTATATCGTGGAAAACAACACGCAACAAGCTATTGCTGTTCAATGAAAAGGTCCCGTTAGAGACAAAAGTCTCTAACGGGAGAGTCTCTAACGGGAAGGAGAAAACATTGACAATAGTTCTTGGTAAACGGATTTTTACTTCTGGGAATCGAGTAAGACACGAAGTCAAAAGTCTCATAACATCTCAACTAGGTAATGTCAATGAGTTTGGAGGTGGATCCGATGAAAAAGGGACACGTCACCCGCGCCAAGCAGAGAGAGGTAGTCAGTGGAGACTTGACCCCTTTATTTCTTCAAGGATGCCGTTGTTGAGAATGTCGTTTGCGAACAATATAGTCAGCGAACAACAAGGCGAAACCAATGAGCAGAGCTATACCCAGTCCAGTAAGCATAATAGGATCCATTTATTTACCTCCTTCTTCAGAGTGCCCACTTCCTCGGATGATGTGGTGGTCAACAGTGGAGCGACCCAACCGACCCTCTCTGGCAACGTCAGCGTTCAATCGCTCACGATCAATGCCAGCGCTGTAGCCACTATAGCGGCCAACAGCAAGCTGACCTTAACAGGTTCCGGAACCCCGCTCAGTGGAGCCGGTTCCCTTGATACCACGACCAATACCCCCCTAATACAAATGACACTCTAGTAGTCACCGGAACCCTCTCCCTTACTGAGGGGAACATCAGACCACGATCCCAGCAGGGGGGGACGATTGATGCGCAGAATGCGATGACCCATGCGGCGACCTTATTGCGCTTATTCTGACCATGCCTACTATTTTACATAATATACATTATGAGACATTAACAACATTATAATTTTGATAGTACTTGTTAACGTCTCATAATGGAGGTCAAAACTTAGCCAGAAAATCTCCTGTTGAGATTATTTTGACGCGGTGTTGTTCACGATCGTGATATTCCAGCAAATCCCTGTCTCCTGTTACCAGATAGTCCGCGTTAGCGCCCAGTGCGCAAGCTAAAAATGGTAAATCTTTTGGATCTCTTAACTCTGGAGCTCTCATCTCTTTTGATCTGACGATGGTCACAAATGGGAGTAAAATTTCGTTGAGGATAAAATGAATCTCACTTTCTGTGAGCTTAAATTTAGTGTGACTGAGAACATGAACATACTCTTCGAGGATCCCTTTTGACAGCAGAAACTCAAATTTTCCCGTTCTCCAACAGTCCACCAGCACGGATGTCCTCCCCTTAAAGAGGACCGCTGAGACAAACACATTGGTGTCGATGACGGCTCTAATCAGTGTTTTTTCCTGGCCCAAAGAATTGCCTCGTGAATATCGTTTTCCGTCACCCCCAGTTTTTGGATTTTCAGGCGGATTTTTTCTAACGCATCGTCAGCCGTGGAAATCTGCACAGGCTGAAGCACAATTCTGGCGCCTTCCCGCTTCACGTCAAAATAGGAAACGTTTTCAAGCCCCTTGATCATCCCTTTAGGGATAGTCACCTGGTTCTTATAGGTTTTCTTCGCTAGCATAACTGCCTCCTTCTATAAGGAAGGATAGCATACTTCAATGAAAATTGTAAGTAATGCTTCGTTGCAGTGATGGTATCTCTTTACTCTTTGCTCTTGCCTCGCAAGATTTTATACACGCTGTGCGGCAGGGCTTCCAAGTCCACTTTGGAGCGGCTGGCGATTCCTTTGATGCCTAGAAGAACTATCCGAATAGTTCCTTCTTCATCCTGAAAATACAAATAATGAACGCCACCGCTTTCGACCACTGAGACAAACTTGCCGTATTCTTTAGGGATGGACACCTGCTGGGATCCACGACCGGCATCAAGAGAGATTTCTTTCAACAAATTCTCTTCCCCTTTAACAAAGTCCCCCTGCCAGAAAAAACTAATAACAATTACTGAGAACACATTGAATGCCTTCATCATCATAACTCAAGCCCCAAATAAAGTTACTTATTTTGACCAGCAGGAGCCAACATCATTTTTCCCGTAAAAGGACAAGCGCCCCCCTGCTTCATTGTGGTCATGCACTGCTGGGCATAGCACCAGATGCCTAAGACTGAAGAAACAATGATGATCCATCCAATAATTTGCCCCAGCAGTTTAGTCTGTTTCTTTTCCTTGGCGGCGGCTAAAAGAACAAAGTAACCAACACCTAGCGTAATGAGCACGAGTCCTTTTCCCATCATGATGAAATTCCTCCTTTGTTGACTGCTTTATTTTTCATGTTCCGATTTCTCTTTTCCCGGCGTTTCCGTCTTTTTGGTTTCTCCCTCTTCAGTCATGAATTCAACCAGAACGTTGCCGCTGAAATAGAAATGATGGGTTTTGGATAAATACTTGTAGTCGATCGGCACCGATGGATAACGTCCGTAATAAACCCATTCTTCTCTGGTCGCGCTCCACTGATCCGGTTCTAACGCAACGATCTGGTCCGGCTCCCCCCATTTAGCTTTCACTTCCTCTTTGGTCCATCCTCGCATCGTTTGCTGTTTGCCAAACGGATGGGTCATCACATCCTTCGGAGTAGGCACTTCGACTTCAGCGCAGCCAAAAATAAACAAAACCAAGAAACTGGAAGTTAGAAGCTGGAAGCCGGATTTCATTAAACAGCTCCTTTCGGGCGAAGAACCTGATCGCCTGCACGAACCCGGTCATTGACCTCCAGACCGATCTCCATTCCCTTTCGGCCTATAGAAATCGGCTGGTGGTCTAACTGCATCGAAGTGATAGCTTGAGTAAAATCAGTCGTATGCCCTTTGACGCGGATGGCGTCTCCTACGGCAAGATTCCGCTTCAACTTCACGACCGCCGCGTTGACGTGGTCGAAATAATGGGTCACTTTCCCAATAATATCTTTTTGATTTTTCGCGGGACTCTTTTTTGTTTTTTCAGACGGGGCTTTCTTGCGTTTCGTTTTTATTTGAACTTTCTTGATGGCTTTTTTACTTGTTTTCTTTTTAAAAACTCTTTTTTTGTTTCCCTTTTTCTTGGATTTTTTTATTGGGCTCATTGATCCTCCCTCCCCTTTTTAACCCAATCCTATGAGCGATTTCACGAAACTCTTCCTGATTAATTTCGCTTAACTGTTTTCCCTTTTTTCGAAGATGCTCATTAAATCTAATTGCCTTCTCCTGCATCACCCCGTGAGTTTCTTTGGATCCGCCAAAAAGACGAAAATTCTCCCCTTTGGTAATACGGACATGACCGTCACTGCCATCAAATCCGAGTCCTAGGAGTAAACTCTGGCTATGCATGAAGATATTGTACCATATCTGTCATTCTGGGCGAAGCCCATTCGACTTCGCTCAGGGCGAACGAAGAATCTCGTTTCTCCATGCCATCGTCCTTATTTGATGACCGCTCCCGGCGCTATCGGCCGATCCAGCGTTAAAATCGTCATTCCTTTGTCGTCCGACGCGGCCAGCAACATTCCATTGCTCTGCACACCACGAATCGTCGCCGGTTCCAGATTGGTCACGATCACCACTTGCCGCCCGACCAACTGCTCCGGTGTATACTGCAGCCGAATCCCGGCGACAATCTGCCTCGTTTCAGTTCCCAGGTCAACTTCTATAAGGTAAAGCTTATCCGCGTTGGGATGGAGTTCTACTTTCTTGATCGTCGCGATTCTAAGCTCGATTTTTCTGAATTCATCAATCGTCATGTTGGCTCCTTTAAAAAGCTCTATTGGCTAGGAGCTAATTTGAAGTATTTACGACCATTAATTTCGGTTCCATCATTTCTTCCATCGCGTAGCGGATTCCTTCTCTTCCAAGACCGGATTCCTTTGTCCCTCCGTATGGCATGGAATCAATCCGATAAGTGGGTATCTCATTGATCATCAAGCCGCCGACTTCCAAAAATAGATAAGCCAGATGAATCAAGCGAATATCATGAGTAAAAATTCCCGCCTGTAACCCATAGTGGCTGTTGTTCATCAACGCCAACGCTTGTTGAAAATCTTGATAGGGCTCCACCGTGACGACAGGCCCAAAGACTTCCTCACAGTTAATTTTCATTTCCGCTGTTGTGTTCGTCAGCGCGGTCGGTTCATAAAAACTTCCGTTCCTTTTTCCGCCGCAGAGGATTTTAGCTCCTCTTGATTTCGCTTCGTTTACCCAGTTCTCAACACGCTCCGCGGCCTCCCGGCTGATCATAGGGCCTAAATCGGTATCTTCTTTCATCGGATCGCCGCTTTTTAGTTTTCTGGCCCGTTCGACAAGATCCTCGACGAATTTCTGATAAAGTGATTGATGAACGTAAATCCTCTGCACGGAAATACAGGTCTGGCCGGAATAAAGAAAAGCGCCGTAGGCGCACCGTTCCACCGCCAATTCCAAGGGAGCATCTTGGTGGACAATGACACCGGCGTTTCCCCCTAGTTCCAAAGTTACTTTCTTTTTACCCGCCTGCTGACGGAGCTGCCATCCCACTTTGGCGCTGCCGGTAAAAGTCAACATCCGGATCCGTTCATCCGTCACCAATCTCTGCGCGGCTGTAATCTCACAGGGAAGCACGCTGACAGCTCCCGGAATCAAAGAACTCCCAGCGATGATCTCCGCCAATAACAGAGCGGTGATCGGCGTCTGCGAAGCCGGTTTGATCAGGACAGGATTTCCGGCCGCGATCGCCGGGGCCACTTTATGCGCGATCAGATTGAGCGGAAAATTAAAGGGAGTAATAGCGGTGATCGGACCGATTGGAAATCGTCGGTAAAAGCCCATCCTCCACTCGGCCCCCTTCAATAAATCCAACGAGAGCAGCTCTCCGCCGACTCGTTTCGTCTCTTCCGCCGCCCACGAAAAAGTGGCGGCGGCCCGCCCGACCTCTTTGCGGGAGGCCTGGATTGGTTTGCCGTTTTCCAGGGTCATCGTCTTGGCAAATTCTTCCGCGCGGGAATTAATCTGAGAGGCGATCTGCGTTAAAACATTGGCCCGCTCATAGGAAGGCATGACGCGAGTAGTCCGAAAAGCTTCCACCGCCCGTTCAATGGCAAGGTCAATATCTTCTTCCGAGGCGAGTGAAACTTCCCCAACTAATTCGCCGTTGTAGGGATTAGTCACTTTCAACCTCTTATCTCCCCGTTTGAAAGCTCCAGCGAGATAAAAAGGTCGAATGTTATTCATAATTTACTGCGCACGTCTTCGCCGAACAGGAATCTCTCTTCCTTGATCATCGTACCCTTCATCGTCGTAGTACTCTTCCTCATAATACTCTTCCGTAGGCGCTTGCTGCTGACCGCCTCCAAGAGCGTCCATCAAAACACCACCAATAATTCCTGTTCCAGCGCCGACGGCCGCACCCTTACCGGCCTTGCCTCCTGAGGCCTTGGATGAAATCGCGCCAATGGCCGCGCCCCCTAGTCCTCTCTTTAATAGCGTTCCCGCCGCGTCATTCTGCTGTTGAGGCGCAGGGCGTGGAGCAGGTCGTCGGGTTTTTCTCCGAGGAGGTGGGGACGCAGATTCTTCGTAGTATCCTTCATCTTCATAATACTCTTCTTCATAGACAGGGGCTTGCTGTTGCTGCGCGGCCCCGCCCCCAATCGCACTCATCAACGCTCCGCCAATAATACCGGTTCCTGCGCCGACGGCAGCCCCTTTACCAGCGTCGCCACCCGAAGCGCTTCCAGCAATCGCGCCTATAGCGGCTCCTGTCAATCCCTCTTTTAACACTTTCTGGGCTTGACTCTGCTGTGGCTGAGACGGCGGAATCCGGCGATAAACCCGTCTTCCCCGCCGTGGAGGACGCTGTCTTTCAGGCGTTTGACTATTAGTATCATCGCCGTAATAAGCGTCTTCCGAGACAGCCGCGGGTGGGTTACTGCTTTGGGTGGTCGTTGAACTTTTAGTGGAAGATTTGTTCTCTTGAGCAAAGGCAATCGCGGGTAATTCTAACAACGCTATCATCAAAAAGGTGATCCATCGAAAACGGTTAGTCATCAGCATCTCTGGCAACCTCCTCTTAATATTTATTGTACCATGATCACAAAACCTGTTTCAAGGAAAATTAAATTCGGTCATTCGCGCCCTCTTTTTTATCCAGAAACATCTTGATTAAATCAATCGGAATCGGGAAGATGGTCGTGGAATTATGTTCCGAGGCGACATCTACCAGTGTCTGCAGATACCGAAGTTGGAGACTCATCGGTTCCGTTGCCATTAAAGCGGCCGCCTGGGTTAGCTTTTCCGCGGCCTGGAGTTCCCCCTCCGCATTGATAATCTTCGCCCGGCGTTCCCGCTCGGCTTCGGCCTGACGGGCCATGGCGCGAATCATCTCGGGCGCCAGATCAACGTGTTTGAGTTCCACGTTAGAAACCTTAACTCCCCACGGATCGGTTTGACGATCCAAAATCTCTTGGAGCTGATGATTGATTTTTTCTCGGGAAGAAAGGAGTTCATCCATATCCGACTGCCCCAAAATGCTTCGCAGTGTCGTCTGGGCCATTTGTGAGGTAGCAAAGAAATAATCTTCTACCGCCAGCACCGCTTTATTAGGATCCATGACGCGGAAATAAACAACGGCGTTCACCTTGACCGAAACGTTATCTTTGGTAATGATGTCCTGCGGAGGAACATCCAAAGCGATCACACGAAGACCTATCTTTACCAGACGGTCAATGGGGGCAAAGACCAAAACAATTCCCGGTCCTTTCGGCTGAGGCAACAGACGCCCCAGCCGAAAAATAACACCCCGCTCGTATTCGCTCAAGATCTTGACGGAACTCATCAGATACATCACGACAACAAGAATAAGAATTGCTGGAAATGTGATCATGGTTTCTCCTTTTCTTCCACTTCTTCCACTATTAGTTTTAATCCCTCCACGCGAACCACTCGAACCTCTTTTCCGTCCTCAATCCCCACAGATTCGGTTAGCGAATCTAACCGGTGGGGATCAATGGGCGTTTCGCTTACCGCATCCCAGATCTCTCCCTCGATCAGGACTTTCCCCTTGGGTTTGAGTTCAGTCTCAGCGATCCCAATAGAACCGACAAGTCCTTCTTTGCCCCCTTTGGCTTTTCGCCGGTGCGCCTTGAGCGCCATCCCTCCAAGAAAGAAAGTAATCAATCCCGTTGCTACAGCAATGGGAAGAAAGACAGTCCATGAAACTTGCGATGCCGGAAAAGGACTCTTAATGAGCATCATCGAACCAAGGACCATCGTGATGATCCCCCCTAAAGTCAGCAGTCCGAAAACAGGTGTAAACAACTCAGCCAAAAACAGGACCAAGGATACAGTAATCAGTAAAACACCGGCATAATTAACCGGCAAAGTCTGGAAAGCCATGAAAGCTAAGATGAGACAGACAGTCCCGCCGACGCCGGGGAAAATCATTCCCGGATGGGCGAATTCAAAGAAAATACCGAGTCCCCCCAGAGACATTAACAGATAGGCCACATTGGGATTGGCTAGGATACTCAGGATTTTTTCCCGTGTGCTTAACTCAATGGACACTTTTTTAGCGTCCGCCAGTTGAAACTGGGACTGTTCGTTTCCGGAAACGCTAACAGTTCTTCCTTCCAGTTGCCCCAGCAAATCCTCTAAATCCACGGCAATCAGCTCGATTAATTTTAGCTTGTGGGCTTCCTCCTCTGTGACAGAAATACTCTCAATGACCGTCTTCACGGCTAATTCATCATTACGCCCTCGTTCCTGGGCAATGGAACGAATCCATGCCACCGCATCGTTGGTCATTTTCTCGGAGAGAATATCTTCATTGCTTTTCGTCGCCGGCTTCTGATCATTTGTCTCTGGCTTCTTCCTTTTTTGATCCCTTTTGTCTAATTCCTTGGTTGTCTCCTTAACAATCTCTTTGGGGTCGATCTTCTCTTCCTTCCTGGGACCGGCCGGCTCGCCAAATTCCACTGGATGCGCGGCGCCGATGTGAGTCGAGGGAGCCATCGCCGCCACATGACTGGCGAGCGTGATGAAAACCCCTGCCGATCCTCCTCTGGCCCCTTTCGGAGCGATGTAAACCACAATAGGAACTTTGGAGTTTAAAATTTTGCGGACGATGAGATGCGTTGAACTCATCAAACCGCCGGGAGTATCGAGTTGGATGATAACAGCTTGGGCCTGTTCCTTCTCAGCTCGTTCGATCCCTTGAATCAAATAGCCGGCGATGATGGGATTGATGATCTGATCGTCAACAGTGAGGATGAAAAGCTTATTGGAACGCGGTTCCTGAGCAATGGCAATCCCCGAGAATAGGATTAGGCAAAGGATGAGTCGAATAGTCACCAATTCCTGACCGCCTCTACCAACAACCGCACGCCTACGCCAGAGGGACCCGGGTTCAGATAGGGATGCGACGTCTTTTCCACCCAGGCGGTTCCGGCGATATCCAGATGAACCCAAGGGTAATCGCCGACGAATTCTTTTAAGAACATTGCCGCGGTAATAGTTCCTGCTCCGCGAGCCCCTACGTTCTTGATGTCGGCGACGTCGCTTTTGATCGCTTCAAAATATTCTTGCCAGAGAGGAAGTTCCCAGACTCTTTCGCCTGTTTTCTCTCCCGCTTCTTTAAGCCGGGCTTTTAGCGCGTCGTCAGTCCCCATCATGCCAATCGCTTCGTGCCCTAAAGCCACAACGCAGGCGCCGGTCAACGTTGCCAAATCAATGATGGCTTGCGGTTTAAACTCTTGAGCGTAAGCCAAAGCATCCGCGAGGATCAATCTTCCCTCGGCGTCGGTATTGATCACCTCCACGTATTTGCCGGAATAAGTTTTAATGACGTCTCCCGGCCTCTGCGCGGAACCGCTCGGCATATTCTCGACAAAGGGAACGATCCCCACCACTCTTTGCCGGACCCCCAGTTTTGCCAGCGCCTGAACAGCCGCGATGACCGTCGCCCCGCCGGACATATCATATTTCATCTTCTCCATTCCCTCGCTCGGTTTAATCGAGATGCCGCCGCTGTCGAAGCTCACCCCTTTTCCGACGAGGGCGATCGGCGCCCCTTTGGCTCCGGCGGGATGATATTCAAGCACAACAAAGCGCGGAGGATTCTCACTCCCCTGCGCGACAGCCAGAATAGCGTTCATTTTTTCCCGGCGGAGCCAGCGTTCGTCGCGGATCGCGCATCGGACTCCGATTCCCCGAGTCGCCTCCAGCGCCGCTTTCGCCAAAGCCGCGGGAGTCATGACGTTTGACGGTTCATTCGCCAAAACCCTGGCAAAATTAGCCGATTCCGCTACTTCCACCGCGCGGTGAATTCCTCTTTGAAGCGCGGCGCCGCCAGTACGAAGGCCGTCCGTTGAGAGAATGAATCTAGTGATGTTCGTTACTTCTTGATCGCCATTCTTCCTGCTTTTATATTTATCAAAAGAGAAATCGGCCAGGATAGCGGCGTCCGCGGCCGCCTCCATGAGTTCAGCAACTTCAATTCCTGACCGGCGGCCGGGAAAAAGTGATGCCACAGAGAGGGCGATTTCCTTAGCTTTGTAACGTTTGGCCGCTTTAATCAAACTACCGACGGCGCCGCGGGCTTGATTCAAATGATACTTCTCCTCGGGGGCTTTGCCCCCGATGTTTGGCTTTGCAAACAAAGCCTCGGGGGCTTTGCCCAAACCCACTAAAAGAAGCATATCGCAAGGAAGCCGGCCCGCGGTGTAAATCAAAAAAGACTCTCCCGTTTTTCCTTTGAAATTCGCGCGTAAAAGTTTCCGGATCGCCCCTTTTAATTTTCTATCCAGCTCCGCCAGAATCCCCGACGGAGAACCCGCTCCCTCAAAACACCCGACGGCCGCCAAATCACTTTTGATTTTTGAAATCGCTTTAGACCGTAATTGTACTTTCACGTTTTTTCTCCTTAGGATGCGTATACTTGATAATTAATATCTGAAAAAACATTATCCATGGATTCCAAATAAGACAGATAGCTCTCATCAATACAGAGGGACTGCACCTGCTCGTAAAGGTTCTGAAAACGCCCGATATGTTCTCTTAATCTCCGCCGGGCGTATTCGACAAAGGTTCCTGTCTTCAGGATAAAAGCCCAGTCGCTGCTCTGCGCCAACAGAAGTTCACGGGCCATTTGGTTCAGGGTCCGTCGAACCAGTGCGTCGGAATGAGCGTCTCCATACAACATGGCCAGCGAGTTCATCCGTTCCGACATCTTGTACAGATGGCGATAAATCCAATCATTGGAGCCGTTCAACCAGACCTCGCTGTACCCTTTCCATCCCCAGCTGGAAAGGGAAGGCATGAGGGTCTGGTTTTTCTTGAACTTCTGTAAGTATTCGCCGGGTGTGATGGTCTCAAAAACAGTTTGATCGTAGGCGATTTTTCGAAAAAGAAAGTTCAGCCATTCGGGCCCTTCAAACCACCAATGCCCCAAAAGCTCGGCGTCATACGGAGCGACAATAATGGGGGGCCGCCCCATTTTTTGATAGAGGTGTTCCACCTGCTTCTCACGGTTGAACATGAAATTTCCGGCGTGTTCCGCGGCGCGAGATAAAGCCCATTGACGCTGGTAGGGTTCTTTCTGGGACGTTTCTCCCGTAATTCGATAATATTTTACCCCGGTGGCGGTTCGAGCGCCGTCGCCGTTAATATAAGGCCGCATGTAGTCATCATCCAGATCAAAACCGATATCGCGGTAGAATTCACGGTAGGCAGGATCCCCCGGATACCCTTCCTTGGAACTCCAAACGGAACGGGATGTTTCAGGGTCTCTTCCAAAAACGGCCACCGACGACGGCGTGTCACAAGGGGCAAAAATACCGTAACGGGGACGGGGACTCGCGAAAAGAATCCCATGACTGTCCACGAAGGTATATTCAATCCCCGCTTCGTGAAGCAGTTTTTCCTGCGCGGGATGGAAACCGCACTCAGGAAGCCAAAATCCTTTGGGACGGAAACCGAAGGCCTTCTCAAAACAATCCATGCCGACTTTCAGCTGCGCTTTCACCGACGAAGGATAAGATTCCAGCAGGGGCAAATAGCCATGGGTGGCCCCGCAAGTGATCAATTCCACAGCGCCGCTTTTCTGGAGCTGGGCAAAAGCGGTAATCAGGTTCTTCTTGTATTGATTGACAAAGACCTCTTTATCGCGCCGGAAACGGTCGTGGTAGAAGTTCGCCAGCGAGTGAAATTCTGGCTGGGATTGCGTCCGGTGTTTTTCGCGGTCCGTCAGTTCGATCAGCCGGCACAGGTGACGGACGTAACGATCCTGGAGAAGCGGGTCCTGGAACATGGAAATGAGGGTCGGGCTCAGAGAAAGAGTGATCCGGAAGGGAACGTTGTCCCGCAGGAGACCGTTAAAGACGTCAATTAAAGGAAGATAAGTTTCGGTAATCGCTTCATAGAGCCAATCCTCTTCCAAAAAATCCTCATGTTCCGGATGACGCACATAAGGGAGATGAGCGTGAAGCACAATGGCAAGATACCCTTTTGAGTTCATCCCACCACCTGCCTGAGCCACCAAATTTTTGGTGGTGGGATCATGGCGCCTGTCCCATCCGCTGTAAGAAATTCTCTCTCGTTTCCATAAAACTGCTCCCTCCTATTCCAAACCCCCCCGAGAGAGCGAATAGTTCCCAATACTCTTCCCCCGGACATTTCCATTGTTCATCAATCACGGAGGACATGCCAAAGCGAGGCGTCCTGACTTTATTGGATCTGGCCAGCGGATAGAACAAACCGTCACTGGAGATGATTCCAATGTCCACATAATAAGTGTGGTCATGTTCTACCGGAAGATACCAGTTGTCGGCGATTTGATTCAGTTCAATGTCCTCTTTTACCCGTCCAGCCGCCGGGGGTTCTTCATAAATCCTGATCATCCATTTCCCAACTACCGTCCCCCTTTTTTTTAGTGCCTCCTCTTTACGTTGAATTACTTCCGTTGAGAGTTCCCAATAAGCGTGCAGCATCCACGGGTCTCTCACTTGCAAGACGATTTTATGATCTCCATATCCCTGTGGCACAGTGACGTGTTCAGCAATGGAGTGAATGGATGATTGAGTCGCTTGAAACAAAGGAGTGATTTTTACAACTTTCTTCTTCCGGGAAGATCTTCGAGTTGTTCGAACTCGTTTACGCCCCTTCGTTATGTTCTTCTGTTTCAAAGGCTTTCGTGGCAAGATCCATTCCTCCCCGTTTGAATTTAAGTTTAACACCATAGTCGAGGAAAGGTCAAGCGCAACTAGGAGGTTTTGTGCATGGTGGAGTAAGAACTTGGGGAAGCAGAACTTCCTCCTTGAGAGATGGGAACAGAGAGCCAGTCTGGGATTTTCTGTCCGCTGTAATGATACACCATGGCCAGATAATGGCGGTAGAGCCGGTCGAAGATTTCCTTGTCCGGGGTAAAGTGAGTTTCGCCGTACCACCAATTCCAGTCGCTTCCTTCGGCGATATAGAGCGCCTTCCAGGCCAGGCCAATGGTGGTTGGGACGATTTCTTGATTTTCAAGATCTCTTCGCGTCCAAGCCAGATAATCCCAGGAGAGGTTTTTTTCCTGATCTCCAATCCAAACATTAAAGTTGCCGTCAATCCAAGAACCGGGTTTTAACTGAGTGAGTCCCTTCTGCGGAGGAAAGGCCTCCAGATATTCGGAAGGAGTGGTCGTTTTAACCTCCTCCATTTCATTGAGCCGCCCGTAGAATTCTTTGAGGAAATCAGCGCCGTCATTAGCGTAATACTCCCACGCGTTCTCGCCATCCAAGATGAGAGTCGTAAGATAAGGATGACGGGAACCCTTTTTCGCGAGATACTGCTGAATATTTTTTAGATGGCCGATGAGATTTTCCGCGGCTTTATCCGCCGGCCAGCGAGAATAAGTGAATCCTATCAGGTCGGAGAGATGATGATCCCGAAACAAAATAGAAAGATCTCTCGAGGGCTGGGGACAACGATAGGGACGGTAAAGAAGATGAGCCGTTCTTCGCTTCTGCAGTGAATTAAAAAGAACCTGCTCATCGCTGGCAAGCCATCGCAATCCTTCCTGGGCCGCCAAAGGAATCATCTCCTTGCTCACGGACCCTTCTGACGGCCACAAACCTCTGGGTTCTCTTCCAAAAACCTCACGGTATTTCTCCACCGACCGGCGAATCTGCCATCGCGCGTCTTCCGGATGGCGGAATTCTTCCCGCGGCATTGAAATTCCTCCAGACGCTTCTTTGGCTGACGCGGTGTCGCACAATAAGGGAAGTATCGGATGATAATAAGGACTGACGCTGACTTCGATCTGCCCCGCTTGTTGAAAACGGCGATAGGCAGGCAATACTTTACTCACCAGCTCGAGCTGCAAATCAAGCAAATATTTTTTTTCCTCTTCGGTAAATTCTTCTCCCTTCTTCACTAAGCGGGTCAAGAGAGGAATTTTCCCGCGGTAGGAGGGATCCATCCAAGCGAGGTTGAACCAAACCTGCAAGTCTCGAAAATCTTGAATCGTAAACAAATTCTTCAACCGGACGGAGTCGGCGTATTGCTTTGTGATTTGGCTTTTTTGGTAGAGTTCGAAATAGCGCCAGTGAGGTTTGATCATCCCTTCCGGATTGGCCTTGAAAAAGTTTTCCAGAATGAAATGTTTCTCGGAATCGGTCAGATGATCGGCATTTTTATACGACAATTCCAGATAAGAATCCGCTTCCCTGGATCTTTGCTGGTACTGTTCCAATTGATCTATCAATGAAGGGACCAGATTAAATGTTACTTTAACGTTGGGAAACCCGGATAGTATTTCAACCATGTCCAGGTAATCCTTGCAGGCGTGCAGGCGAACCCATGGAAGAATCATCTGCCTTTTTTCAAAATCAAAATAATAAGGCTGATGCATATGCCATAGAATGGCGAGATAGAGTGGACGGCTCATGGCACAAAAAAAGCCCTCGAGGATTTTCGTCCTCGAGGGCCGTTAAACATCACCGTTAGAACATAACCGATACTGTGGCAGCTACCGCAGTAGCAGTGTCGTTGCTGCGATCGGCGGCTGTCGTCTGCCCATCATAATACCTGCCGGGGAGGAACCATGCCCCCAGAAGACCCAGTTTGACGTCTTCTGTGTAGCTATAAGTCAACTGGGCGTCAATTTCATCTCCTGCGTGCTTGCTGCGCCCCGCTATTGGCTTTTCATCAAACAAAGCGCGAACCCAAGCCAGTTCCACTGTGAGAGCATCTAGCGGTTTGGCGCTTCCAAAGACCTTGATGAGATGGCGGTTGGTACTAGCCGCCGTATCATCTGGGTCATTGGTTCCATAGAGGTTTGACGCCTGATAACCACCTAAGAAATCTTGGATGGCCGTATAAAATCTACCGCGGTACATACCATCCCAGGCGTTGAATTTACCGTTCCTATTGGTATTGCCACTGCTATTGCCGGCCACCTCTTCACCTTGGAAGAAAACCCATTCTAGACCTAAGCTCGGTAAATAAACAGTGTCAAATGTGTACTCGCCACTGACGTCGGCAGCCCATGCTCTTCGATCACGGGTTTGACGAGTGAAGGTGAGATAGCTACCACCGTCATCATCGGTGTCAGCGATCTCTCCTGTTTGAAAAGCAACCTCGGCATCCAGCTTCAACTGGTTGACAGGATCCGCGCTCCCACGAAGTCCAAAGGTGTGAACTTGGTTGACTTCAAAGTTTCTACCCTGAGCTTCTTCCGGTCCTTGATGCAGAGTCAGGTTGTACGCTTGATCATCTTTGTAGAACCAGTACCCTTCTGCCCTGGCATTCCAACTGCTAAACTCGTAGCCAAGGTTCACTCCCCACAGAGTCTGGTCATTGTTATTTTTAACTGTCTCGTTGATTGTCGCCGCAATCGCGTCAATCGTGAACGGACTGAAATCCAGCGTTCCGCGGAGAGCATTGTAGTTGTTTAACATACTATACTCTCTAGCGCCCTGGAAACCGCGGCCGTTCGTTTGCATAGTTACAGGTGTCTTGGCGTTGCCGTCAGCGATTGTTCCTGAACTAATACCACCGCTTGGATCGCTCAAAAGTCCTGCTCCAACAATGAAACCACGGCCAAACTGCAATGGCTGTGTACCCACCCTAATTGTTAAAGGAGAATAGAAAAACTCCTTTAAAGTGACATAGGATGAATAAAGATCAATATCTCCGGCACCCGCGGTCGTTCCCTCATAAGCCCATAACCTCTGGTTAGAGAGCCCCACTTCAGCCGAGACATTATCCGTTAGGTCCGCGTTGACTCCGACATGAGAGAACGACGCCACGAAACTACTGTCATCCGCTGTCCCGGTGGCAACGTTTCCGTTTACCCTGTCGCTCAGGTCAAAGTCAGACTTGTAGAAACTGCGAGTCGTGATGTCACCACTCACTTTGACGTTTTGCACTTCGGCGAATGCTGGATAAGCCAATCCCAACGCCAGCGCCATCGCGCACATCCCCTTAAATAGATTCATTTACTTCCTCCTTTTTAATATGTCTATCCTTAAATTGATTGCTTCAAACTTCCCTGTTTTTCCAATTGAATCGTTCGTTTCACACCTCGGCAACCTGGGTACCGCTGATCTCCTCCCCCCTTTCTTGACCAAGAATAAAGTTGCCGATGATGGCCATAGAAATGACCGCTTAGTTATAGTTAACGTAACATAAACGTAATAATTCTGTCAAGAATTATTTCTTACTGATCGGACTTCCCTTAGGAGCGACAGCAATCGCCAAAACAGTTTTAGTCACGCCTGCTTCCACGGTGATGGTGCAAGTCTGATCGGTTTTCTCAAAATTAAGAAGACTGCGATCATACTCGATCATGTTGACGAATTGCCAATTGTACATCGGCATCTGGTCCTGATAGAATTGAATCACTTTCTGAGCGTTGGCTCGTCCCGCGTAACGCAAGATCCCGACTCGCGTCAATTCGTTCTGAAAGGAGAATGATTGATCAGAAACTATTCGGAACCCGGCGGGAACAGGAACGTCTTCGAATTTCAGAGCGCTCGCAACCCCTAACTGCTTAGCGGCGCCATCGGATCTTGTATCCCGCCCCGCGGAGGCGCACCCCAGTGAAAGAAACGGCAATAAGAAGATTATTAGAAATAATGACGCGTGCTTCTTTAGGAAAAGATTCATTTTCCCCTCCTTTCTAGACTTCATTCTAACTGATATTACCTCTGGATGTCAATACAACTTACCCCTACCAGGACTCGAACCTGGCCATGAGGTTTAGGAAACCTCTGCTCTATCCACCTGAGCTATAGGGGCGTTTTGGTCAGTACTGTATCAACGAGAACACCGGCGTCCGCCCCAGTTTCTCCCGCCCATTCAGAAAGGTCAATTCAATCAGACAAGCGACCTCCACGACCTCAGCCCCTAGTTTTCCAATTAATTCTGAAACCGCGGAGACAGTTCCTCCCGTCGCGAGAACGTCATCAACAATCAATACTCTTTCTTGACTCTGGAGAGCGTCCTGGTGAACTTCTAATGAATCCTGGCCGTATTCCAACGTATAGGCGGCCGAAAAAACTTTCCATGGGAGTTTGTTCTTCTTGCGGATCGGAACAAAACCTGTTTTTAAACGGTAGGCGAGCGCCGCTCCTAGAATGAAGCCGCGCGCTTCAATGGCAATGACTTTGTCAATTTTCTGGGCGAGGTAACGCCGCGCGAATAAGTTAATGAGTTTGCTAAAAAGTTCCGGCCGGCTTAACAGAGGCGTAATATCCTTAAAAATAATGCCGCGCTTCGGGAAATCCGGGACATCTCTAATGGCCTGCTTTAGTTTTTCAATTTCTTTTGTCTTTCTGAACGCTGAACCCTGTACGCTGTCCGCTGTCTTATTCATACCCTTCATGGTCCATGGCCGCGAAATCGCGAAGTTTTTTTAAGGCGCCTGCCTCGATCTGGCGCACTCGTTCCCGGGTAATCCCAAACCGTTTCGCGGTATCTTCAAGAGTGCGGGGCACTCCATCCTCCAAACCGAATCGAAGCGCGATAATCTGTCTCTCCTTATCGGTGATCATCTCCATGAGGTGAGTGACTCGTTCATGCCGCAGTGAATCTACCAAATTAGCCCAGGGAGAAGCCGCGTTTTCATCTTCAAGGACATCCATAAATTGCCCCATCCCCTCATCACCGATAGGGGCGTCTAAAGAGGCGATCCGGGCAATCATCTGGCTCACTTCACGGACCCGTTTGACGGGGAGCTTCATGACCTGAGCCACTTCACGTATGAGAGGCCTTCTTTTCAGTTTTTGGGTTAATTGTTCATTGACTTTCTTCCATTTTGAAACCAATTCCGCCATATAGACGGGAATGCGAATCGTCTTCCCCTGGTTAATGATGGCGCGGGTGATGTACTGCCGGATCCACCAGGCGGCGTAAGTGCTGAAGCGAAATCCCCGGTTAGGATCGAATTTCTCGACCGCCCGAATCAACCCGAGGTTCCCTTCC
Source organism: uncultured Planctomycetia bacterium (assembly GCA_964372345.1). Taxonomy (GTDB): domain Bacteria; phylum Omnitrophota; class Gorgyraeia; order JACOVV01; family JACOVV01; genus JACOVV01. The sequence continues at coordinate 18,478 of CAYJQR010000016.1, forward strand.
TCGATCAAGTCCATGATGGGAACTTTGAGATGACTGTATCTCTTGGCGATATTGATTACCAGCCGAAGATTGGAACGGATCATTTTCTTCTGGGCTTCTTTGTCCCCTTTTTTGATCCGCCGGGCCAGATTAATTTCCTCTTCGGCCTTTAAAAGAGGTATGTTTTTTATTTCTTTAAGATAAAGTCGAATGGTTTCCATTTTAATTGTTTGCGGGTTTGCGTGTTAGCGTGTTTGCCAGTTCTCGAGCTAACCCGCTAACGTCTTTCCTTCAAAACTGCCTGAGCGGCCGCCAGCCGCGCGATCGGAACACGGAAAGGAGAACAGCTGACATAATTCAACCCTGCCTCATGACAAAATTCAACTGAAGAAGGATCCCCGCCGTGTTCGCCGCAAATGCCGATTTTTAGTTTTGGGTTGACCGCTCTCCCTTTCTCGACGGCGATCTTCATGAGTCTGCCAACCCCTCCCCGGTCAATCGTCACAAATGGATCTCTTTCAAGAATTCCCTCTTTAAGGTACTTCGGCAGAAACTTTCCGATATCATCCCGCGAGAAACCGAAGGCCATTTGTGTCAGGTCATTGGTGCCGAAGCTGAAGAACTCCGCCTCGGTCGCGATTTCATCAGCGGTAATCGCCGCGCGGGGAATCTCGATCATCGTCCCGACCGAATATTTGAGTTTTACCTGATAGCGGGCCATCACCTCTTCCGCCGCCTGAATGAGTGATTTCTTAGTCACTTTTAATTCTGACAATGTTCCTATTAGCGGAATCATCACTTCGGGAATAATCCGCTGTCCTTCTTTCGCCAGTTCGCAGGCGGCCTCAAAAATCGCCTGCGCCTGCATCTGATAAATATCGGGATAGGTGATCCCCAGGCGGCATCCCCGGTGCCCCAGCATGGGGTTGAACTCATGCAGAGTCTCAATTTGTTCTTTTACCTCCTGAGCGCTTCTCCCCAAGGCGTCCGCTAATTTCTGAATCTCTTCCGCCCCTTTAGGAAGGAACTCATGAAGAGGAGGATCCAGCAGGCGGATCGTCACTGGAAGATTTCTCATGACCTTAAAAATTTCTTTGAAATCCCCTTTCTGCATGGGGAGAAGTTTTTCCAGCGCTTTCTTTCTTTCCTGTTCATCTTTGGAAAGAATCATCAATCGCACCGTGAAGATCCGGTCTTTCTCAAAGAACATATGCTCGGTGCGGCAAAGCCCGATTCCCTCGGCGCCAAAACCACGGGCGACCCGCGCGTCAACAGGGGTATCCGCGTTGGTTCGAACGGCCAGGGTGCGGACCGAGTCGGCCCACCGCATGAACTGTTTGAAATCGTCGGCAAGTTTTGGTTCCACTAACTTTGCCTGTCCCAGGATAACCTCGCCCGTCGAACCGTTTAAGGTAATATAATCTCCTTCTTTGATGATCAGATCTCCGGCCTTGAAAAAACCCTTCTCTTCATCCACATGGATGGCGTCGCAGCCGGTGATACAGCACTTCCCAATTCCTCTGGCAACGACCGCCGCGTGCGAAGTCATGCCGCCGCGCGCGGTCAGAATTCCCTGCGCCACCGCCATCCCCGCGATATCCTCGGGAGAAGTTTCGGTTCGGACCAGGATCACCTGTTCACCCAGCTCTCCCCCCAATTCAGCCGCTCTCTGCGACTCAAACACCACTTTCCCAACGGCGGCCCCAGGGGAAGCCGGAAGCCCTTTGGCGATGACTTTTAATTTTTCCTTAGGATCAATCATCGGGTGGAGAAGTTGATTGAGCTGTTCCGGATCCACTCTGAGGAGAGCGGTGTTCCGGTCAATGAGTTTTTCTTTCACCATCTCCACCGCGATTTTTACCGCCGCGTGAGCCGTTCGTTTTCCGTTCCGCGTCTGGAGCAGATAAAGTTCCCGGTCCTCGATGGTAAATTCCATATCCTGCATATCGCGATAATGTTTTTCTAACCTCTGATAAATTTTCACCAGCTGTTCATAAACCTTCGGCATTTCTTTCTTGAGAGCGGCAATGGGCTGCGGAGTCCTGATGCCGGCGACCACGTCCTCTCCCTGAGCGTTCATCAGGAATTCGCCGTAGAAAACTTTCGTCCCCGTTGACGGGTCCCGGGTAAAACAAACGCCGGTTCCCGAGGTATTCCCAAGATTACCGAAGACCATCGCTTGAACATTGACCGCGGTCCCCAAGTCATGCGGGATATGACTCAGGTTCCGGTAAGTGATAGCCCTTTTGTTATTCCAGGACGAGAAAACAGCGTTGCAGGACATGATAAGTTGTTCCTTCGGATCTTCGGGAAAAGCCCTGCCGGTTTGTTTCTGGATGAGATGTTTGTATTCAGCCACTAATTCTTTTAATGCCTTGGCTTGCAGTTCGGTATCATTGGTGACTTTATTCTGCTGTTTCTTCTTCGCTAATAATTCCTCAAAATGGTGATGCCCCACTTCCAGGACGACATTGCTGAACATCTGAATGAACCGACGGTAAGCGTCATAGGCAAACCGCTCATTTTTAGAACGATGGATCAACCCTCCAACCGTTTGGTCCGTGAGCCCCAAGTTTAGAATGGTATCCATCATGCCGGGCATCGAAACAGCCGCCCCGGAACGGACCGAGACCAATAGCGGGTTGTCGGGATTGCCAAATCCTTTTTCCATCACCTGTTCCAAACGATGAAGGTTTCCCTCGACTTCTTCCTTTAATCCCCCCGGCCATTTTTCGTTGTTCTGATAGTAGAGCTTGCAGGCCTCGGTGGAAATAGTAAATCCTGGAGGAACCGGAATTCCCAGCCGCGTCATTTCGGCCAGGTTGGCCCCTTTGCCTCCCAAAAGAAACTTCATGGAAGCGTCCCCTTGAGCTTTTCCCGCGCCGAAGAAATAAATAAATCTTTGAGTTCGTTTCTTTGTTTTTTTCATCATCATCATCGCCGTGTTACCCTTCATGGTTCAACTCCCTTTAAATTGGGATAAGTCCGCAATTCGGCTGGCGTAAAAAGTATAAATTTCACTGCAGAGCTTCAGCCGGTTTTTACGAACTTCCTCATTTTCGGCATTGACCAAAACCTGGTCAAAAAAAGTATGGATTGGCTCATAAAGAGACGTTCCGTAAATCTGGGTTGCCTGTTGATAGTCTCCTTTCTTAATCAGGGGTTCAACTTCTCCGCGGCAAACTCCGAACGCGCGCCATAATTCTTTTTCCGGTCCCTCGACTAATAAATCCTCACGGACACAGGAATGATCCACCGCTCCTTTAGCGGCCCTGACAATATTCTGTGTTCTTTCCTGAACTTTCGCCGCCTGCCGGAAATACGGCTCATCCAGCGCTTGATTGAGTTGGGAGAGGCGGGTCAATAAATCCGCCACATGACTGACTTCCGACGACAAAACCGCTTCCACTAACCCTGTCGAACCGAACGCAGTCCTCAACTGAATTGCCAGTCGGTCCCTTAAAAACTCCGAGACCTTCTGTTTCAATTCCTGGCTGTTTCCCAACGCGGGCGGATTCGGAGACGAACTATACGATAATATACTTCTATCAATAAGATTGTCAATAGATAAGGGGATCTTTTTCTCCAGCAAGATGCGGATGATCCCGGTCGCGGCGCGCCGGAGCCCGAACGGGTCCTCGCTCCCCGTGGGGTAAATGCCAATTCCGAAGAAACCAACGAGGGTATCCAGGCGGTCCGCAAGAGCCAAGATTGCCCCTTCCATTGTTTCGGGGACATCCCGCCCCGCCCCTTTCGGAAGGTATTGTTCCTCGATCGCCTGAGCGATTTTTTGGGGATCTCCCGCCAGATTTTTCTCCCACAGGACATAATAGCGCCCCATCGTTCCTTGAAGACTGGGAAACTCATAGACCATTTTCGTTAAGAGATCACGTTTGGAATAAAGAGCCGCCTGTCCAACATTTTGGAGAAAATCTCGATCTCCCTTGAGATCGTTTTCCACGATACTCCGACACAGTTTTTCCAACCGGAATGACTTGTCATAGTACGATCCCAGCCGTTCATGAAATTTGATTTCTTTAAGCCCATCAATAGGGGCCCCAAGACCGGTTTTTTTGTCTTCTTTAAAGAAAAAGAAGCTGTCCACCAAGCGAGCATTCAAGACCCATTCAAAATGTTTTTTAACCAAGCCAAGGTTGCCGGGTTTTCCATTTAATACTGCGAGAAAAGAAGACTTTAATTTGCCGTTTTTTTCTCGAAGCGCGAATAACCGTTGATATTTAGACATGCTGGCCGCTAAAACCTCTTCGGGTAATTCCAGGAAGCGCCGCGACAGGTTCCCCTTGAAGAAGAACGGGATCTCCACAAGATTGGCGGCTTCCTCGATTAAATCTTGATACTCTTCTTCCTTAAAGAGCGGGCTTTCTTTTTTTAATTCGTGATGAATCATCTGCCGTCGTTTTTCTGGGCTGAGAATGATTTTAAATTGCTCTATTTTCTTGAAATAATCCGGAATATTCTTGATCCGGACCGGCTTAGGATGAAGCAGCCGATGGCCATGCGTCACATTCGATGAACGAACGCTCCCCAGCGCGAGTGGAATTGATTTGTCGCCAAAAAATACCAATAACCATCGGATGGGACGGGAGAATTGTAGGGGTCCCCATCGCATTTTTCTGGTGAATGGAATATTCGCGATCTGTTCGCGGGTCAGATCCGGCAAAAGATTTCTGGCGCTCTTTCCGGAGATTTTCCTTTCCAGAACCAGATATTCTCCTTTTTTATTCGGGATTTCCCGGAAAGAGACTTCTTTATCGGCCGCCTTCTGGCTCTTGAGAAACCCGAGGTAGGCCTGCGTCGGTTTCCCTTCAGCGTCCAGCGCCGCCGCTTTAGCCGGCCCCACGACCTGGATCTCTTGAGAAAGCTGCCGCGTTTCCAGTTTCTTAATAGAGATCACCAAACGCCGGGGGGTTCCATAAACCTCCAGCCCTTCAAACTCCAGACGCGCTTTTTTAAACGCTTCCGGCAGAGATTTTTTTAAAACCTCCACGGCCAATTTAAGATGCCCGTTGGGGAGTTCTTCAACGCCGATTTCGATTAATAATGGCTGTCTCATCTCTCTAAATACAATTCCGCGCACTGTTTTGCCAGACCGCGCACCTTCCCGATAAACGACGCTCGTTCCGCTGTTCCTATAGCCCCTCGCGCGTCAAGAACATTCAATAAATGGGATAATTTCAACACCATATCGTATCCCGGAAAAAGCAATTTTTCCTGCCGCAATAAACGCCTCGCTTCTTCTTCATATTTCTGGAACAACTGGCGGTTGAGTTCGATGTTGCTCTTCTGGAAATGATAACCGCAATACTCAATTTCTCTCTCTTTGTGAACGTCGCCATAACTCACTTTGTCATTCCAATCGAGTTCAAATAAATTAAATTTTTCTTGAAGAAACATGGCGATTCTTTCTAACCCATACGTTAGTTCCACGCAAATCGGTTCCAGGTTAATCCCGCCTACCTGCTGGAAGTAGGTAAATTGCGTTACCTCCAGACTGTCCAGCCAAACCTCCCATCCGACTCCCCACGCTCCCAGCGTTGGAGATTCCCAGTCATCTTCCACAAAACGGATGTCGTGATCCTTCAAGCAAATGCCGGCCGCTTCCAAACTTTGAAGGTATAAATCCTGAATATCGGGCGGCGCGGGTTTAAGAATCACCTGATACTGATAGTAATGCTGGGTCCTTAAGGGGTTCTCCGCGTAACGCCCGTCGGTGGGCCGGCGGGAAGGTTGAACAAAAGCGACCTTCCATGGATTCGGCCCCAGCGCGCGGAAGAAAGTCTCCGGATGAAAAGTCCCGGCACCGACTTCAACATCGTAGGGTTGCGCCAAAAGGCATCCTTGATCGGCCCAAAACTGCTGGAGCTTTAGTATCAACTCCTGAAAATTGGACGATTTGGTTTTCATAGCGTTATCATCTCAAAACCTCTTTCATTGTCCACCCTATTCTATCATCCCACCCCCTTGACTGAAAGAATTTTATCTTTGTCTGAAAATTCTCCCCCACTTGAGCAAGAAATAAGCTGGAGAGACGTTAATTCTGACTATGGGTCAGGCGGTCCACATGTTCGACAATCCAGAGTTTGATCAGAGAAGTTCTTGGAACACCGACACGGACAGCCTCCTGATCCACTCTTTCAAGGATTTCCTGCGGGATATCAATGTTAATTCGCTGGACGGGATGACGAATTTTTAACGTCTTCAGGTTCAAATGTCGGCTTACATCTCCTTCTTCAAAAGTTTTATCAAATTCGCTGGCCTTCACTTTGGTCTCTTTTGACCGTTTCATAGTAAATCGCCTCCTCCTCCTCCTCGTTTCTGCTCCTGCGTGCCGAGATCAGACGGAGAATCTCTTAAAGAGATACCCTGTTTCTTTAAGTTATTCTCTGATTTCTGAGGATCAAATTCAAATTTCATGATTCCCCGTCTCTATCAACTCAACTACCCTCGCCTAAAGGCGAGGGGTTGATACCACTTGGAGTCGGCTT
>CAYJQR010000017.1:0-11885 GCA_964372345.1 uncultured Planctomycetia bacterium
AGAGGTCCTCCCTCTGTAAAGAAAACAGGAACCGCACTCCCTCCTACGTTGAGATTAGCAGGGGGTGTTACATCTTGGACTCCGATTTCAAGCACCTGCGATTGTCCAGCTTCTCCAACCACCTGGAGAGTATGATTGCCAATGGCTAATCCTGTAATGGTTACATGAATTTTAGTAGCGTCGGTTGGATCCTGGGAGACTGTGATTATCTTTCCTTCGATGGTGGCAGAAGTTTCTACGGTAGGTAATTCGTGTCTGACGCCATCTATCAGCAGGTGGCTATATTTTCCAGTAATATTGACTTCCACCGCCACCTGATCAGAAAAACTTGTTTTCTTCGCAGAAATTTCCGGTGGCTTTGGCGGAGGTATAACAACAATCTCAGGAGCCACAGTAATGTTAATCGTAGCCTCATTGGACAACCCATTTTCGGTAACGATCACCTTGAAGGAATATTTTCCTGCTGATTGGGGGGCTTTGTCACTGGGGATTGTGATTTTCCCATCGCTGAGAGAACTGATCAAACCTTCAGTCAAAGTGTTGCCATTCACATCTACGATTTTGTAGCTTGCTCCAACGCTATAAGCTGAGCTATTCTCTAATTTGAGCGGTACCTCTTCTTTCGCCTTAACTTCTCCTAACACTGTCGCACGGGGAGGAGCTGGATTGACGGTAACTGACTTAATTTCCAATGGGTTGTTAAGATCTGTAACGTCCACAACGTGAATCTGATACTTGCCAGCGCCTACAGCAAAACCTATCTGAGTCTTGTTTTGGCTTCCAAACCCCAGCACTCGCTGGGTGAGTCGTGGTTTATCCTTCCCTTCCTCAAAGAGCTGAACTTCATAGACTTTCCCCGATGCACCACTAAAAAGCAATTGTATCCCTTTGTTTGCATCTGTAACCTCACTAATCTCCACCACAGGTTTAGTCGAAGGCTCAACGATGGGTGGAAGTGTTGTTTTCGGCGTCGGTTCCACCTCGATGATCACCCAATTTGTGCTCCAGTTCTCTAGCCCAGTAGCTCCATGGGCAATAACTTGAATCACAAACTTTCCTCCTTTCTCCGCTAGTCCCGCCTGCTTCATCAACGTCGCCACATCCATGGAGCGAATGGGAAGATGGGTGATAGGGTCCAAGGGAACAGGAATCCATTTAAGTGCAATTCCTGGCTTAGTCGCATCCGCAATCCTGATCTCAAAACTAGTGGGCTCTGAGAATCCATCCGTAACAATCGCCCAACCAGGACCACTTAAGGGTGTGTTATCCCAACTAATGACTGTCTGATCCATAACCTTGACAGGTTGATGTAAACTAGACGTCTGCCCATTGACTTTAACTTGCTGAGGATAAGGAAAAAATGGACCTGCTTGCATGTCATAGCCTAAGAAAATAGGTTCAGACCAAGTTCCATTTTCAACACGGTAGAATTCCAGCGAACCGATCCCGCGGGGAATCCCCTTGATGTCCAACACCACTCTGTCTACCTCCACACCGTTTACGGATACTTTTTCTACTCTTGGATGGACTGGCTTGATCGCTTTAAAACGATTAGCGGCAGGACTCTCTTGAGCCGTCACGGAATAAGTTCCATCCCCATTTTGCTTGACAGTGATGTCAATCGTCGTCATCACGACACCCGGACTTGCCTTAACGAGAAGTGTGTATTCCCCCTCTACAGCATCAAAACTAAAGTCCAGAGGCATCGCCGCATCAGCCGCCATCCCTTCGGTTGGCTGAATTACCTTTATCTCTCCTGAAGGAGTCACTGGATTATTGTCGGGAAGAGTTTTCTCCGCTGTGACATTAACCGTGATGTAATTAGGTAAAATTCCTGACTCCAGACCTGACTCCAGAGAGGAATGTCCTTCATCATCGAGTGATTCAATAGAAATTAGATATTCCGTATCTTCTTTAACCTCGAATGTGCGATCCAACGAAGTGCCACGCCCTTCGTAAATGACTATACCTGGTTTGCCTTCCTCGAATTCTGAGACTGTCTGTAAGTGAACTCTATATTGGGTTGCCCCTGTGATACTCTGCCATGCAATCTGCACACTCTTCCCACTCTTGATATCAGCCTGGGATCCTTCTGGTTGGAGGATTTTGAGTGGGGATAGTGGGGATAAGTGAACAGTCACTGGTAACTCAGGGGTACCAGTCGTTTTAAAAGTGTAAACTGTTTTATTCCTCGCTTCATCGAGGGCAGTCACTTTGACCTTGTATTCTCCTGCTTTTTGATAGGGATGCTCTCGGGTCACTGAGGTACCAGAGATTTGGAAAATCTGATTTACTGGGTCTACGGTTCCATCTCCCCAATTAATCTCATAGCGAACTTTACCAGAACTGTCATTGGCAGAGAGAGTCAATCGGAGAGGTCCTCCCTCTGTAAAGAAAACAGGAACCGCACTCCCTCCTACGTTGAGATCAGTGGGAGGTGTTATGTCTTGGACCTTGACTTCAAGTACCTGCGATTGTCCATCTTCTCCAACCACCTGGAGAGTATGCTTGCCAATGGCTAAGCCTGCAATGGTTACGTGAATTTTAGTAGTGTCGGTTGGATTCTTGGAGACTGTGATTATCTTTCCTTCGATGGTGGCAGAAGAAGTTCCCACGGTAGGTAATTCGTGTCTGACGCCATCTATCAGTAGGTGGCTATATTTTCCAGTAATATTGACTTCCACCGCCTCCTGATCCGAAAAACTAGTTTTCTCCGCAGAAATCTCCGGTGGATTTGGCGAAGTGACAATAATCTCAGGTTGAGTCAATTTAACATGAACGATGCTACTCTGACTCACTAAGCTCTCTGCATGATCGTCATACACAAACACCTGAAGCGTCCCTTCCTCCTTATTCCCGAATTTCTCTTTCAAAAGAGCAGGGTCTAGTAAGAGAGTCACATCCCCTGCCTCGGTAATCTTCTGTGTTATGACTAACTCACCAGTCGCTGTTCTGATTTCGACATGTCCCTCTAAAGGAACATCTCTCCCTAAAGCTTCAATACCCCCAATCACAACCGTCATGGGTTCTTGAACGAGGAGAGTCCCCAGTTCATCAATGGGCGCTCTGAACTCATAGCCGCCATTATGCCGAAAAGTCGGCATCGTTACTCCGATTGTTTGTGTCCTTCCCACCGCAGGACCTCTTTGATCGTAGATATCCACACGCAGAGAAATGGTTTCCCCTGAATTCAGATAATTGAAGTGTTCTCTCGGAATCTGAATTTCAACTATACCGTTCTGAACATCGGCTGTGGAAAAATACTTTATTGCCAATTGATGATTGGTAGATCCGTTAGGTCCACGAGAAGTCCATACTTTTATTCTTCCATCTCCTATCCCTGCGATAGGAACCTTAATCGTTACCCCATCTGATGTCAGTGTCCCAGCGGTGATCGTTCCCACAGAAAATCCAATCACAATGACCTGATGTTTTACGAAATGCGCCACGAATTTGTCTTCGGAATCGAACACCTTCAAATCAATTCGGGCGGTCTGCCCCTTAGGGAATAGATCCGAAGGGAGTACAAATGAGAAATCCCCTGCTTTCTGATCCTCTATATTGACTGAGTGAGTCTGATAGGGTTGCCCTTTTTCATCGAAGACGGTCACTTCCACTCTCCCATTCACGGGTGTAGTCGTTTCTGCACCAAGCACTAAATGAATCTTGTAACTTCCATCTTCATGGAATCCGATAAAATCTTCTGGCCGCATCCCTGCGCTAAACCCAGGGACATCTGATCTCTTGGGAGCCGGTGGTTCGTCCACTCCGTCATCCGGAGGCAAATCAGAAATTCCCTCATCTTTTTGGGGTGGGGGAGGATTCGTAAGATTAATGATCTTGACCTGAGTTGCTCTCTCTGATAATAATGTATCCCCTAACCACACCCTAACATAATTCCCGATGTAACTGTCGAGTTCTCCATAAACAAGATATTCTTGCCCTTCCGCTGTTGTAATTTGATAGACCTTGGCCCCGCCAAACAAAGTTGGACTGACGTCGAGTTTCTCAAGTCTCCCTTCTAGGGTTGTATTCATAGGAGCGGCGGGGGGGAGATCCTCTGTCGGCTCTGGCAATGGAACAAAAGAAGAAACCCTGTCAAACCTTACAATATACTCTCTCGGCAAGACTTCTATCAGTTCCTCTGAAAATGGATTTACAAATGCAGGAGCAGAAAGATTACTGCCACTCCATTGAATCCGCCATTCGTTGCCGCCAATGTTGATACGAGTAATTCTGCCATTGTTGTCTCGAGTGATGGTAGTATCCACAGGATGAAGACGTCCACTCGGATCCATTTGAGTCAGGGTAATCGTAGAAATTCCTTCTCTTCCAGCTTGCTGAGGTTGGATCTGATCTATCAAGACAAGAACCAGTTCTAATAACTCAAAACTCTTGGTTGATGTGTACAGGTCCAAAAAACCAACAGGATTTAAAAAGAAACTTGGAGAAAACTGAGTAGGATTAGCCGGATGAGCCACTGTCCAACTGAACACCTCAGATTGAGTCTGTCCTGATTCTATGGTGGAGATACCCTGGACTTCGCCGTTCATCACCGCACTCGAAATTAACCAACTAACCTTCCCAAGAGTCACCTCATCCATATTGGCATGCCACACTCTCGCATACTGACCTATCAGGTTCACCATGAAATCTCTGGCTGTCACTTTTTCTGAAATCAATTGGGTGATGACTACTCCTCCGTTCAAGGGATCACCGAATGAATTCACTCCAGAGACCTCTCCTTCAGGTCTTGCGCTAAGGACTTTTAAGTGCTCTGTATTTGGGAAATCGGTGAGGAAATCATCAATGACTTTCAATTCTTGGGAGGTGCCGCGTTCTTGTTGATGGGCGCTTTGTAGAACATTAAAAACTTCTCCGGCGATCCATGGGAAAACTCCCATCTTGAACTTGGAAGGATCACCCTTTAAATCAACAAACCCCTTCTGGATGACTCCGTCTGCGCTGATATAGTCATTTTTAACTAGATCATCCCAAATCAGATACGAGTAAAAGAATTGAGAGAAATCACTCTTGGAAACAGCTCCGGGGTGGACGATATTGAGCACCAATACTGTGTGATCCTCCCATATCCTTTGGGCGCCTTTGGTTAACTTCAGCTGGTTGCTCACCTCTGTTTTGATACGTGCTCTGATGCTAACGTCCGTTCCCTCTGGATCCTTTTCCACCGCCGAATCACTGATACTCCGAACCACATCTACTATATAGGTTGCAAGCAATGCTTCATAATCATTCGGTTTATTGTTAAGTGTTTTGTCCAAGTTTTTTAAACCTTGGAGGACTCCCCGAACAAAGGCGGCCGCCAACTGATCGTGATTCTGGTGTGTTGAATCAAACACCAAAGCGTTAATAGCCGCATCTACCTTGTTCTTGGTCTCCAAGAATATCCCTTTGTCCATATCCTCTTTCTGAGACAATTTTTGAAGAAGAATAGGAAATGTGCTGAGGGCCCCTGCTATCTTTTCTTGTTGAGCATAGAGTCCAGCGAGTTTAAAAGAATCTACAAACTGCTGATTTTTTAAGTTGAATATTTCACTATCCATGATACCGATCGCTCCTGAAAATGACCCGAGAGACACTCCTTGTATGACAACCGGCCCGCCCACAAGGAGATTCATCGCTTTTTCAAAAAACTCAGAGAAATCACTTGGGCTAAGAGACTCCATCGCGGAAAAAATTTCCTCATTTTCGATAATACCCGCTACAAAAAGGCCTGCTTTGACACTCTGTTCGTTACTCGATAAACCTCTTATCTGGTTATATTGTAATAACTCTACCCTTAACCATATCCCTCCTTTTCGCGAAGAATCCGTGATTCTGTTAAACACTTCCTCCCGATCCTTGTCACCCAGCGATTTCCACATATCCCAGGCAAGCCAGAAATTAGTAGCATCATGACCCGTAGTCTCAATAACCTTGTGGAGGTATTTATCTCCTGCGTAAGTCAATAAAACACCGAGAAAACTCTTAGTCAGTTCTGAGGAAATAGAAGAATCCGCCGGCCGATAGCGGAAGTAGACTGCCATGTTCGCGATGGCATCCGCCTTGGCTGAATCCTCCTTTGCCACAAGGAAAGAATGAATCAGTTGCACTACTTCCTGCGTCCACTCTTCTTGTTTTGCTTTTCCGACAAAGATGACCTCTTGATTTTCATTGGTAATGACTAGAGTACTGACTCCCGTACTGCCATCTGGAATCACAAGATACTGATCCCCAGATAAACCCTCTACAATCGGTTTTAACTGATTCTGCGAGTTAAAAGTTAATACTTCTCCCAGAGTGAATTTATCTACTGCGTCCGCTCCGACCATTTGAACTGTCAGCGGTTTTAATTCAGTTGAAGATTGTCCTGAGGAGGTATCTTTGACTGCTACGGTCAAAACGACTTCTTTGTCTACAAAGTCGCCCGGTAGGTCACGAAGATGAATTTCTAAAAAGGAGACGCCTTCCTGTTCTACCAACTTGGCTGGAAGAGAAATTACCTCTCCTTGTTGGTATTGAATGTTGACTGTAAACTCTACTGAATCACCCGTCTGATAAACCGTTGTTACTGGCAGGAGAAGGGGGTCATTTGTCTTGGCTATCTTGAGTCCATTTTGAGGTAGATCTAAAGTTGCTGATGCAGGAGGCAGAGATGCTATGTTCGGATCGCTCGATTGTCCCAGTAGACGGTTATTGTTACTGTCTACTACATCTCGATTGTGGCGATCCCAGTTGTTGAAAATCGGTAGAGCTGAACCTTCTGGTCCTACGGCAGGACGATCCCAAGGATTGTCTTGGGCAAAGGCTGTACTGGCGGGAAGTGGAAAAGGTAAGAGAACTAACTGAAGGACTAAGACGATACGTATCCCTGTATCTCTCAAAGAGTTACTTAATGATTTCAAGAGAAATTACTCTCTCTTTCTCTCCCCCCCCCTTTTCTTCGCAAGTTAAAGGAAGTATACCACGCTTTTCCAAAAAGTCAAATTTTTTCCTAATATTTTTCCCCTAATAAAACTCGACTTGTAGTGAGCCATCGGTTTCACCGCTAGGTGAACGAAGTCGAACCTACTTCTTGATAAAATCTCTCCATCACTGAATCCTTTTGATCCAGTTTTCCATGGACAATCAGCATCATGGAGGGACGATCTGCCTGAACCAGGGAACGGTGCGCGGCAACGGCTCCTTCCTTTAGGATCTGATCTCCTTCTGGATAAAGAACCTCTGGCTGCTCATGGTCGGTCGCCACGATGTGAATCGGTATCTGGTGCAATGGACCACTATACCAATTGACAAAGAGCCCGTGAAGAACACCGGTCCCCTCTCCCCATTTGGCGGCGCAGCCCAGTTTTTTGTGCAGAATTTTCTGACTGATTTCTTCGAGTGCTTTTTCTACTTCAGGCGAGGTGTCATCGTAATAAGCCAATACCTGAGCATCCAGTTTGGAACGGGTCATTTCAAGAAGTTTCCTATAGACTTTGGCGACGGAAATTCCTGTTGATCTAAGTTTTTCTAATTCCTTTTCCTGTTCTGACGTTAAAAATGGACGCAGACCGTCATAAACCAAAGTAATATTTTTCTCTTTGACCACCGCATTACCCGCGGGAATGATGGCGTCGTCAAGCTGTAATTGTTTTTCCCACATTAACTTTTTGTATTCCTCAACAGGTGGTTGATCTGAAAAATTGATCTCCCATAGAGCGCCGACCGTTGCGACAAACTTCATCCATCCATAAGAAACAACTTGCGGAATAAAGATTTTTTCTTTCTCCGACACTTCAATCGTGACTAAAGGATGCCCCTTTTGTCGAACCTGCTCGGCATACTCTTTTGTCTGGTTCTCCTGGCCCGCGATGCGAAATTCAACAAAAACCCATTTTGTATCTTTCGTCCGGCTCAAAGTTTCCAGATCGGGACGGGATGTATAAACCGTAAACCCACAGCCATTTTTACCCAAAGATTCCTCCGGATTCTGCTGGAGCCAAATCCACAGTTCTTGGTTAAGCCACTTGGGCGAAATTAAAGCAAGTTTATTCCGCCCCTCTTTCATAAAAGCGACCGCCTCCGCTGCCGCTTTAATCCAACGGTCTTCTTGATTCGTGCCGGATTGATGGGCTGTTGTGAGCGCTTTCAGCATCGCGCGCAACCGGCCGGGATTCCGCCAAGCGTATGCCAGAAGCGTCGGAGTGTTGACCAGCGTATTCCGCCCGCCGACGGTGGTTTGATCTTTCAATTCCCGGTGTTCCACCCGGAATCCCTGCTTGGCCTTTTCTTGTTCCAGCGGCGTCCTCGGATCAGTGAAATAGGTCAGATGAAGTTTGGGATCCAGCCCCGCCTGATGGTAGCAGGTTTCCAGATAAGCCGCGTTACTCTTGGTCTCTTTGGTACTCCCCGATTTGCTGACAATCACCCATTGGATTTCATTGAACCGACGGCCGGTGAGAACCCGTTTCCATTTGGCGGAGGCAGTAGAACTGACATTAATGAGATCTTTCGTGGATTGGCCGATGATGGAACTTTCCCCCCCCATCGCCACAAAACCAAGCGCTTTAGTTCCCTTTTTCTTTAACTCACTGACTCGCGCTTCGATTTTCTCAGGAAGATCGGAATCCAGAGTCTCCCACGGCCGTTTGACCCAGCCCCCCCGTTCTCTGCCGGCGTCTTTGAATAATTCTTCAAACCGGCCGCGATGGCCGACTGCCGCGTTAAACTCTCTCTGCCAATCTTTGATCACTTTCTCTGATAACATGGAGAGCATTTTACCACGTTCCAGACTAAAATCTATATCGCCTGCTCTAGCGGTGATGATATTCAGCATACCCATCCTTTCATAGGACAATTCCTCTTTCCCTGTTCACGGCCGCAAGAAAAAGGGTCTAGAAAGTATACCATCTCCCTTCGGAAATTTCCAGGCGCCGGTAAATTTCTTAACTATCTATAATCATTTGTGTTATGATTTTATTACTTTAGAAGAGAATATGCCGCAAGCAGAGCCCTTTAGCGGGAACGGTAGGACCGGCTAGAGTACGATCCTTGTGAATCATCAATTTTTTTACGTTCTCTGGAGCTCGTTTGCCACTGCCGACCTCCAATAAAGTCCCTACGATAGTTCTTACCATCGTGTACAGAAACCCATTCGCTTCGATTTCAAAAATCAGGCGATCTTTTTTTTGAACGATTTGGAGGCGGTGGAGGGTTCTTGTGGATGAGAACGATTTAATTTTTTCTGTAGATCCATTCGAATTTTTGCCCTGAAACGAGGCAAAATCATGAGCCCCCACCAAATATTTGGCCGCTTGCTTCATGGCTCTGACGTTTAAAGGATAAGGATAGTGATAAACAAAGAACCGCTCCTGCGGAAGGACCTGCGGCGTTCGAATGATCGTATAGCGATATAATTTTTTCTTCGCGTCGTACCGAGAATGAAATTTCAGAGAAACCTCTTCGATCTTCAATACGCGAATATCGCGAGGAAGAAGACCGTTTAATCCTTTGAGAATTTCTTCAGGGGGAACTTTTGTTTTGGTTTTGAAATTCGCCACCTGTCCCACCGCGTGCGCCCCGGCATCGGTTCGGCTGGCACCGGTCAAACCAATTTTCTGCTGTAAAATCCTCTGAAGGACTTTTTCGATGGTCTCCTGAACGGTCGGCGCGTTCTTCTGCGTCTGCCAACCGGCGTAATTCGTGCCGTCGTAGGCGATGGTGAGCTTGAAGTTTTTCGAGGTTGAACTTCTGGAGATCACGAAAGTATTTCCGCTAAGCGAACCAATCCCTGATCCAGTTTGGGCGCTTTTTTCCAGGCAATATCCAAAGACGAGAGCGTCAATTTTCCCTTCACTAAACCGATGACTTTGTTTTTCGCTCCTTTGAGCAGGGCTTCTACCGCGCCGACCCCTAATTGAGAAGCGAGAATCCGGTCAAACGCCGTCGGCGCGCCGCCGCGCTGTTGATGCCCTAATATGGAAACACGAATTTGATAATCTGTCTTCTGCTGAATTTTTTTGGCGATGTCAAACGCTCCTCCTGCCCCATCCCCCTCGGCGACCACAATGATCGTGGAGTGTTTTCCCTTTTTTCTCCCCTCTTCCAACTTTTTACAAAGATTTGGAATGTTAGTCGGCGTCTCGGGAATTAAAACTTCCTCCGCGCCGCCGGCAACACCCGCGGCCAGCGCCAAAAATCCTCTCGTCCTCCCCATGACTTCCACTAAGAAGAGGAGCTCATGGCTGGTGGCGGTGTCGCGGATCCGGTCGATCGCTTCCACCGCCGTGTTGACCGCGGTATCAAAACCAATCGAATCATCGGTGCCGCCGATGTCGTTGTCAATCGATTTTGGGATTCCGACCAGAGGAATTTTCGTCTCTTTCGACAATTCCCATGCTCCCCGCAAAGAACCGTTGCCTCCAATCACAACGAGCCCCTCTATTTTGTGTTTGGCCAGTGTTTCGACCGCTCTTCTTCTGCCAGCGGGACGATGGAATTCTTTACTTCTCGCCGAAAGAAGAAAGGTCCCGCCGCGGTTGATAACCCCGCTGGTGGATTTGTAATCGAGCGAAATAATCTCTCCTGCCATCAATCCTTTAAATCCACGCCGGATTCCTAAAACTTCCAAGTTTGCCAGAAGGGCCCGACGAATGACCGCCCGCAGACAGGCGTTCAGCCCCGGACAATCCCCGCCGCTGGTTAGAACTGCTAGACGTTTCATAGAATTTTGTTAAATGAAGTCTCCCCGCAGCATCATGCCTCCGCCAGAGGCGGTATCCCCGTGGCAAAACCACGGGGAATTTTATTCATTAAATTTTAGGAAGCAGAATCTTACGAATCTCTTTGGTTTGTTTCACTGCCCACTTTGCTTCGGATCTAGTAGCCCCTTCCCCAGGATACCGGAACTTCACTGAATATCGGTTTAATCTTCTAAAGAGATCTCGCAGAAGTTCTAATTCGGGTTCTATTTCTTTAATCTGATCCAATAGGAATATGAGATCGTGTGTTTTTACTATCTTTTGCCCATGCCTGACTAACAATGCTTTTAGATATTTCTCCACGCACTGATGGGCATGAAAGCAGATGATATCAGGAAGGAACCTCTTTTTCTGGCGGGCCAAAAGAAGAAGAGCTTGATAATCCTGATCTGCCTTTTCCGTCCATTCTTTGACGTATTCACGACTCATAGAGCACTTTGCCTTTATCGAGGATTTCCTGAATAAATGTGTCCCCTTTCTTGAGGCGTCGCTGAATTTCACTGGCTGTATGAACAAGGATATCTACAGGAAAAATTCTGGGTTCAAAAATTCTTGAAACTTTCTCATAGCAGGTTTTTTGTCTCTTTTTGAGAATCACCAATAAATCTAAATCACTGTTAGGCCCGGGAGTCCCATTGGCATAAGAACCGAAAAGAATCACTTTTTGGGGGTGCACGGCGCGGCTAATTTTCTTAGTGGATTGTTTAATTTGGCTGATGGAAATGGTGTTTCGTTTCATGTTTACCTCGAGTTTGCTTTATCATCTTATTTTAACATAGATTACTACTGAAATCAGAGCATCGGGTTCTTCGTCGCAGTGCCATATAAATCCAGAGACAAAGACACAGCACAAAAACCACCGCCGGTAATATTAACGATCCTAGGTTACTCCCCTCCCTCATGGGTGTACGAAATAACCATATCAATAAACTCAAGATAATCAACGCGATCACAAATGGAACCCATATTGAAAAACCATAAGCCAAAAGATACTTCACTAGGTATCTTCCTCTAGATCGCAGAACCTTTCTCCACGTTAACGACAACACTCTACTAAGATGCAAAATAGAACCTAATAAGAAAACTATTCCCACGATTATGCCTGTGATCAAGATTTGATCAAGCCATGTTTCTGGACGGTAA
>CAYJQR010000017.1:11985-24678 GCA_964372345.1 uncultured Planctomycetia bacterium
TCCCACGATTATGCCTGTGATCAAGATTTGATCAAGCCATGTTTCTGGACGGTAAGCCAGGATTCCCATAAAGTGCAATCGCCATGCCTAGAATTTGCATCTGGAGATTTTCTAAATTAATTAGCTCGGGTTTCATCCTATGTTTATTACGATTTCTATTTGGCTTTTTTTGAGTTTCCATCTTCCACCAAGTAGTAACCAGCCAGAATAGCCATTAGATTAATCACTATATCCTTCCACTCAAAGAATCGCACTTCAAGAAAGAACAACTGAAATATCTCGAAGGAAATCCCTAAAAGAATAACAATCCATACCGGGACTATCCTTCCTATTCTAAAGAATAACCCGATAAACACCAAAACCAGCGCAAAAGCTAATTCGGGCAAATCAATGAATAAATCCCCTCGTTGCCAAAGAGAGACTAAAACAGGGAAAACTATGCATAACAATGCCAGTAACCGCCATCTTACTTGATATTCTTTTCTTATTCTCCAAAACAAGAAGCAAGCAGATAAAAGCGAGAGAGGTAATACCCATTGATAAAAAACTCCCACCATCACCGCCCATCGGAATTGATGGTTCCAATCGAGCCAGAGTTTCCCGCCGATGGGGGTTTCGGCAAATAATAATACTAAACAGAGCATCACTGCTAGTATGTTGAAGATGTTTTTTTTCACTTAATCCACCCCATAGAAAGCCGAGGGACATGGGTTGGCGAAAAGCTTCTCGCAGGAGCCGGGCACCCCGTCCGAGTTTTCCTATTTGTTAAAAATGAACGCATCATAAAGAATGGGTCTCCGCCGGAGGCGGATGCGCCTCTGGCGCAGGCTCCGAGAGAGAGCGCTCGCACGAGAGTGCGAGACAGCGTCTTTTCGACGACCCATGTCCCTCGGCTAGATCCCTCACCGTTTCTCCCCCACCCGAATCCTCGGATCCACCCAGGCATATCCAATGTCCGCCAATAAATTTCCCAGCAGAGTCAATACCGCTCCAATCGTGAGAATTCCCATCACCACCGGATAATCCCGCGCCATGACGCCGTCGTAGAAAAGCCGTCCCAGTCCCGGAATGGCGAAAATGGATTCGAAAATCACGCTCCCTCCCAGCAAGCCGGGAACCGACAACCCCAGAATCGTCACGATCGGGAGTAGGGCGTTGCGCAGGGCGTGTTTGTATAAAATCCGGCACTCACTCAACCCTTTGGCGCGGGCCGTCCGGATGTAATCCTGACGCAAGACTTCCGACATGCTGGTTCTCATATATCTGGAGACGCCGGCAATTCCTCCAAACGCCGAAACGAAAACAGGGAGGATTAAATGGCGGATAAGATCTGTCCCTTTCTCCAGAGGAGTCATCCGGTCATAATCGAGCGACACCAATCCTGAAAGCGGGAGCCACCCCAATTGGATTCCAAATAACTGCATCGCCAAAAGCGCCAGCCAGAAAGTGGGAGCGGCAAAACCGATAAAGATCAAGAGAGTCGCCGCGTGATCCAAAAATGTTCCGGTTCGTACCGCTCCCCAGACTCCCAGCGGAATCGCGATTAAGAAAACGAACGCCATCACTAGAAAATTAATCCAAAGAGTCACCGGGATCCGTTCGGCGATTTTATCCCAGACGGAACGATCGTCTACAAACGAGCGGCCGAAATCAAGCCGCGCCATCCGCGAGACCCACTGCAGGTATTGCGCGTGAAGCGGCTGGTCGAGCCCGTAGATTTTCGTCAGCCGTTCACGAGCCTGCAGAGAGACTTTGGGGTTGAGTTCCGTCAAAACATCCGTCGGCTTACCGGGAGCAAGATGGATGACGAAAAAAGTAATCAGCGTAATGCCGATCAAAAGCGGGATTAACCCTAATAAACGGCGCGCAAGATAATGAAGCACTCTCTTTTACCCCCCTAGCTCTCTTGAAGCGCTTTCACAAACTCCGGTCCCCATTTCGCTACTGAATACTTTTCCTCTACGGTTTTCCTCCCAGCGGCGGCAATTCTTTGACGCAATAACGGGTCCGCGATCAACAAGGAAAGTTTCCCAATCCACTCCTCTTTGCCGGAAGCCAGAAATCCATTCTCTCCGTCCCGGATAATCTCGGTATTGACTCCTATCGGAGAGGAAACCGTCGGAATTCCAAGAGACATGTACATCAGGAGCTTAAACCCGCATTTCCCGCGGCTCCATTCGTCATCGGGAAGAGGCATGATCCCGATATCAAAACTGCGCAGTTGCTCCAGTTCCGATTCTAGACTCCAATCAAGCGCTTCCAGTGGAACTCCGGGAATATTCGCGACCCGGGTCCCGAAAACCTTGACGCGGACGGAAGGATATCGCCGGGTCAGCGTCTTCAACTCTTCTTTGATGAGATAAAAATGCGGCAGGGTCGTCCAGCTGCCGCTCCAACCGACGCATACTTTCTCCCTCTTTCCATTTTGAACAGGGGCAAAATAAACCGTGTCAATGGGAGTCGGGATCATCACGATGCTGGAGTTGTAGCGGCTCGCGTACCGCGCCAAGTGATTATTTCCGGCGATCACCCGCTGGCTCGACTGAATGAAAGTCATGGTATTCGCGGGGCGCTTTAAAAACGAGACCATCCGATTCACCTGGCTCATATTCTTGAGGTAAATCGCGTCGTCAAAATCATAAATCACTCTTTTCCCAAAAAGTTTCCACAGATAAGGGAAGATCGCCGGACCAAAGGGTGAGACCTCCCTCAAAACGCAGATAGCATCATAACCCAGTGACTCAAAAAAATGAAACAGGCGTGTGAAATACCCCGATAAGGTAAAGAAAAGTTTTCTAAGAAAATATCCTCTCTTATAAAGGATCCGGTAGAAACGATCGGAAGCGAACGAACGAATTTTATATTGAATCCCCGATTGTTCCAGATAAGTGAGATAACACTCCAGCCGAAAACGGACGTTCGGCCCTTTCCCCAACGGATACGGCGTTAAGAAAAGAACTTTCATCGGGTGTACCTTTGCTCCCCTTGAGGAACGTACCATTGAATAAAATTATATCCGATTCCGATGGGAGTGACCTCGACCCCATGAAAACGGCGATGCGCTGCCGGGAGGGCGTCCGGAACGTAAAGAAAAATAACCGGCGCGTCCTTCGCGATCAGCTCGTGGATTCTCTGGTAAATTTTTTGTCGCTCTTTCTGATCAAAAGTCCTCCGCCCTTCAATGAGCAAAGCATCCACTTCCGCGTTCGCGTACCCCAGAAAATTGAATTCCCCCTCTTTTATCTTTGATGAATGCCAGATATCGTAAAGATCGGGGTCGCGCGAAAGCGACCATCCCAATAACACCGCGGAAAACCGGCGTTTGTCAATGAACTCGCTGATAAAAGAACTCCATTCAATCACTTGAACCTTCACCGAAATTCCGATTTCAGCGAGGCGCTTTTGAATGATTTCCGCGGCCATTTTCCGCGGGTCGTTTCCCTGGTTGGTGATGATCGTGAACTCAAATTTTATCCCCTCTTGATCCAGCCAGCCGTCCCGGTCATGATCTTCCCACCCCGCCTCGACCAATAATCGTTTCGCGAGAGCGGGGTCGTAAGGAACCGCTTGTACCGAGTGATTATAAGCCCACGATTCTGACGGAAAGGGGCCGGTTAATCCAGTCCCCAATCCCAGCAAAACTCCTTCAATGATTTCCTGCCGGTTGACCGCCGCGGTGATGGCTCGGCGGACGCGAGGGTCCGAAAATCGTTTATCGTTTAAGTTGAAACCGAGATAGGTGTATCCAAAACTGGGATACCGGAATTTCTGAAACTGGTTTTTGAAAAACCCGGTTTCGGTCTGACGGTTGAACTGCAAGGGGGTTAATCCCATGGAATCGATTCCTAACCCCTGAAGTTCCAGAAACATCGTCGCCTGATCCGGAATGATCCTGTAGAGATACCGGCTGATGTACGGTTTCCCTTCATAGTAATCCGGATTGGCTTCTAGTTCAATGAACTCTCCCGTCTTCCAACGGAGGAAACGATACGGCCCGGTACCGATAGGATGACGGGAAAATTCGGTCGAATTGAGATCCTTTCCTTCCAACAGATGCATGGGAAGAATCCCCATCCCCCAGCTGGCAAGCCCGGGCGCGAAGGGTTCCTTGTATTTCACCTGGAGGGTGAAATCGTCCACGACTTGGAGCGATTCAACCCTTTCGAAATCTCCGCTGTAAGGAGTTTTAACGGTGGGGGCGATCAATTGCCGGTAGGTGAATTCTACGTCTTTCGCCGTAAAGGGAATTCCGTCGTGCCATCGGACATTTTTCCTTAAGTGAAACGTGATCGTTAAATGATCTTGTGAAACCTCCCAATTCTCCGCCAGATCTCCTTCTAATTCCAGGCGCGGGTTATACCGCACCAATCCGTTGAAAATCAGGCCGCAGACGTCCCCCGACGCGCTGTCTGAAGCAAGAATGGGGATCAGGGCGCGGGCGTCTCCGATAGAACCAGTGACGAACGCGTCTCCGTACGCGGGAGATAAATCAGTGGAGCGGCCGGGAGAAGGAATTGATGACGAACAGCCTGCCAGGGCGATCACATTGACCAGTGTTATTATTATTCCCACGTTTGGCAACGACTTGCCCCTTTAGAAAGCGCCGCTTGGGGTTTTTGTTCGATGAACTCTCGAATCGTCCTGACGATATAATCCAAATGCTCCTGCTTTAATCCCGGATAAACGCCAAACCAGAAAGTCTGCTTCATGATCCGGTCCGTGTTGACTAATTCCTCCGCTGTCCTGAAATTTCTTCCAAGATAGGCCGGCTGGCGGGTGGCATTCCCGGCAAAGAGCTGTCTTGTTTCGATTTTGCGCGTTTCTAAATACGAAACAAAATGATTTTTAGTAAACGGCCCCTCTTCAGCCACGGTGATCGGGAACCCGAATGGATTTGGATTGGCCCCTTTTCGCACCAGAGCAAACATAAAATATTTTTTGTAAACGGCCAGCTCCCGGCTGAAGAAGTCGAAATTTTCACGGCGGCGGCGGATAAATTCGGGAAGTTTTTTTAATTGAGCGACGCCGATGGCGGCCTGGAATTCCGTCAATTTTAAATTATAGCCGATGTGCGAGTAAACATACTTGTGATCGTAACCGAACGGGAGTTCTCCGTATTGAGCGTCAAACCGCTTGCCGCAGGTGTTGCTTTTACCGGTGTCGCACCAGCAGTCCCTTCCCCAGTCGCGAAAAGAGCGGACGATCTTCCACAAGGAGCGGTCTTTCGTCACTACCGCCCCCCCTTCTCCCATCGTGATGTGGTGAGGAGGATAAAAACTGAACGTCGCCAGATCGCCAAAAGTCGCCACCTTTTGTCCGTCGTATTCCGCGCCGAGCGCGTCACAGCTATCTTCGATCAGCCACAGTTTTTTCTCTTTGGCCATCTCCGCGATTTCCTTGGCCGGAAACGGAAACCCAAGGGTATGCGCCAGAATAATCGCTTTGGTCTTTGATGAAATCGCCCTTTCTACCCGCTCCGCCGTCGTGTTGTAGGTTTCCTTGTCAACATCCACAAAAACGGGAATTGCCTGATTTTGAAAAATAGGATTGATCGTCGTCGGAAAACCGGCTGCTGTAGTGATGACTTCATCTCCCGGATTAAGTGCCCGCTCTTTCAACAAGGGAGAGGTCAGAGCCGAGAGCGCGAGCAGGTTGGCCGAGGAGCCGGAGTTGGTCAGGCAGACCGACTGAGAAGCGCCCAAATAATGGGAGAGATCTCTTTCAAACTCTTTCGCGAATCTTCCTTCCGTCAGCCAAAATTCCAGCGCCGCCGATACCGCCTGATGTATCTCCTGGTGATCAAATGTTCTGCCAGCGTAGGAAATTTTTGTGACGCCCGGAATAAATTCCTCCCGGCCGCCGTGTTCCGCCAGATAGTATTCTTTTGTCAGACGCTCAATTTCTTTCAAAAGAACATCTTTGCTCTGTTTCATAGAATCGCCCTATATTTCCTTCAGCAACTCGTTGATCTTCCTCTGCCATTCATCCTCGTAGATAACTTCGAAAATAATCTTTCGTTCTGGAAACGATAGCCCTAATTCTATCCATCTCTTTTGTTCAGCAAGATGGTTACAGATGGAAAAAATATCTCGTTTATATTGTGTATCTTCATTCTTTAAGTGAAGTCCCTTTGTTTCTACCACAAACACTTTGTCATATTCACTTCGTCCCTCTGCCACTATCTCAGAAAAGATAAAATCAGGATAAATACGATATTGTCTCCACCCCTGTATGGCGTAATCTTGTCGGGCGATATTGCGAAACCACCACAAGAGTTTCTTCTGATCCTCCAGATACCATGCAACGGTTTTTTCGGAATCATTGAATACATCTTCAGGAACAAATTCAAACAGACTTCGTTGAAGGAGTTGCCCATCCGAACGGTAGAGAGGTTTACTGGTTTTTTTGACTTTGATTCGTGAAGGCAAACGACATCCTTGTTCTCCTTGTAAGATCAAAAAACGAATTCGTTTCTCCTGGATCAACTGCAAGAAAGCTTTCTGAGCTAGACGATCTTTTTCTCTTTCGGCACGTTTACGTAATTCTCCAATGATAAAAACAAGGTTATTGGTTACTATTTTGATACTTGTCCTCTCGATCAATTTTCGTACCACCTGAATCGTCCTCTCGTGAGCCACCCAAGGATTGGGGATCATTTCTAACAGGTGCCGAGTGATAAAAACTGGATCCAGAGCTAGTCCCCCTTCCTTTAATAGCGTAACGCCACGAGCTTGAATCACTTTCCATTCATCCTCACTCAACTCAACGGCTGTTTCGGTATCCCTCTCCTCACCCGCAAGAAGAGACAAATCATACAAGGGACTAAAATCGGCTTCTTTCCACTCGATTTGACTAATAATATCTTCTTCATAATTGAGCTGGCGCCACTGCCCTCCTTCCTGAATTACAAAAACGGGCAGATAAATCTGCCCTGCGAATTTTTTAAATTTTTCTCGTACCTCCACCGTTCGTTCCCCCTCCATAGACAACCCATCCTCGGAGGTTTCATCCACCACAATACCTCCTGCCAAATCCCCTAGACCCTCTTGTTCAAATCCCTGTTTAATGCTCTCTAACAGATTCACTCCTTTCTGTTGATAACAGAAAACATAACTCTCATCTAGCTCTTTAATCTTTGTCTTGCGAGCAAAGGGCTGTCTTAAGATTCGTCCCACTAATTGGGTTAAGTTATTTTTCGAGGCAGGATTTGTTAAGATCGTCAACACATACGCAAAGGCACAGTCCCATCCTTCTTGCAAAGCTTGTTTAGTAATGATGTATTGAATCGTACAATTCCGAGACAAGAGATCAATCCCTTCGATATCATCCTTCTCACTCGTCTTAATGGCGATTCTCTCTTGAGGGATTCCACAGGTCTTAACGAGATACTCCTTCACATCCTCGGCATGGATGTAGCGATGACTCCGTTGGTCTTTACCAGTACGCTCTACCTGAATGAGACAGATGGGACGAATATGTTCGCCTGTGTTGGCTTCGTATTCCCTTGCCTTTCCCTCTAACTCATTTCGTTTCTCAATACTGGCAAGCAGGGTCTGTTTCCAATCGGTACTTGCCTTGTTGATAATGTGTAAATCGAGTTTGATCATCTCTTCACGGGAAAGCTCAATCCCCTTGATATCTACTAAGACATTACTGCTAGAAGTAGGGGTGGCGGATAATTCAACAATCATACAGGGATTAAAACCCCTCAATGTCTTCTGTGCCGTTTCGCTATAGGCCTTGTGTCCTTCATCAAGAATAATCACTGGAGAAAGAATCCGAAGGGTATTTCCTAAAGAAGTCATAATCTGCCTCCACGACCACCCTTTTCCCTCTAAAAAGGTATCCAGATTTGGGTACTGTTCTAAAAGACGCCGATGTCCTTCAATATCGTCTTCTCTTGGAAAGAATGATTGAAAACCTCCACTATCTCTAAAGACCCTCAGTGTTTCCTTGTTTTTTCGGGAAGCCGAAGGCAACATCAACATCAAAACCACCAGATTCTCACTCACCTCCAGAGGAGTAAAGAGGTCTGTTTTTTCCTTAATCACAGTCCGCCCACCACTAGCAATATCCAGATGTTGGCGATAAGGATGTTCCCGAGAGACCAGACCTTGAAGAGTCTGCCGATAAATCTGCGTGGTCGGAACTACCCATAGAATTAACCCTGTCTGTCTCCTGCGATATAGGATATTGATCAGATCAATCGTTTTCACCGCCAGTAACGTCTTGCCACCGCCTGTGGGGATTTTCAAGCAGAAATTCGGCAGGTATTCCCCTAAGTCATTCCTGCGAGATGGATAGGATGTTCCAACCACCTCCTCCCACGCCTTTAGAGGAACATCCAAACCTGCAGATTTCCCCACAAGTTTGATCACCTTCTCATTTTCCCTTCGCCAGCGATCTAACGATTCCAGATATTTCTTAATCTGTGTCAAGGCTTTTTGTTGGTATTCTTTGAGTTGCATAAAATTTTCTAGGGAGTCACATATTCTTTCAGAAAATCATCCAATAAAATAACCTTTAATTCACTGATCCCTTGCAAGGCTTGCTTTAAATCTCTATCTGTCGTGATAATCGTTTTATCCAGACTGGAATACGCTAACTCAATCAAATATCTGTCATCGGATTTCACTTTATTCAACACTTCATCTGGCACATCCTTTACATCAGTGTCGTCAATAAGAACAGTAACATCAGAATCATAGAAGAACTTAAAAATCTTTTTGCATTCCCTATCATAGCCAACTTGTGTCATATAGCGGTGAAGCTTTTTAGAAAATGGGTTGTCCTGTCTGCGGATAACCATTTTATCTTTTTTTCGAACCAGAACATCAAGGAAAATCCCTACTTTGTTCCTATTTTTCAGGGTCTCATCGGGTCTTATATAATCCAACAGCCATTCATTGACTACAAATTCCATTGATGATCATTCCTCAAGTTGCATTAAAGAAATCTTTAATCCCTTTGAGTTCAGTTTCGTAGAACCCTTTGAGTCCTCCTTGAATTTGCCCCTTTTCATTAATGGCTTGTTTTTCTACCACTGTTTTCCGTTGGTCTTTAGAAAGGTAGTATATTTTAACATCCGATGGCGCTAATTTCTTTTGGGCTACTTTGTTCAAAAGATTTAGTACGATATGTTCACTGTGGGTAGAAATAATGAAGTTTTTCCCTTCTTGCTTTGCAATTTCAACAAACACATCTACTAATTTACTAATCGCTTCTGGGTGGAGATGGATCTCTGCCTCCTCAATACAAATCGTTTGCTTATCTTTTTGCAAAGACTTAGTCAAAATGGCCACGAGTTGATTCGTTCCAAAACCTTCGTTGACTAAATCACAGACCAAACCGTTTGCTTTATCCGATGTCTGCAAACTAAAATTGGCAGTCCCTAACTCTGAACGCACACGAAAAACCCTTGGCACAATTTTCTCAAGGTAAAAAGCGACTTTATTTTCCAGATCCCTATTGATAGCCAATAGGGTCGCAAGTTCTGCTTCACTCATTAATTGCTGGTGCATCGGAACGGGAGAGTAGATAGGTTGTAAAAAACCCCTTCTTAAGGGGATAAAATCTACCCTTCTAAGCTCTTCGATAGGGAGTCCGATACTATCAAATAAGTCTCTACTGAGATCTTCCTCCTCCTCTAGACTCATAGAAGGATTTCGTTCAAACCGGATTGTAGAATTCATTCCATTCCAATCAATCTCTGCTTTTCCAAAATCGCCGACCTTCTCAATTTTTATGTTTTTATTCATCGCATATGGAAACGATACTTCTAGATTTAATCTGACTTCAATCGGTTTTGAAGTCATTAGGGATAGTTCTGATTTTTTCTCGCCAAAACTCAGTGAATAGTGTGAATTGATCTTTTCTTCAAATTCAACATCAATTCCAAGTTTGATATTCCTGTTTTCATCCTTTAAATGTACTGCCTGACGAAATCCTCCTAAGTTAATAAATCCCAAATTCAGGCAGTAATCCAAACTTTGATTCGGCATTAACAAAAAATTCTTTAATGCAAGAAGTCCATAAATAATAGACGATTTTCCACTATTATTTGGGCCAGTGAGAACCGTGATCTTCCCTAGTTCTAGTTCATCCTTGACAAGACTCCTAAAATTTTCAAGATAGAGTTTTTTAATCATTGAATTTCCCCCCTTTTTCTCACCTCGCCAGTTGATAAATCTCAAATGGCAGTTGGGCAAAGGCAATGTGCAGTTCCAGCAAATGTTCCTGATCGAGATACTTGGTCGGTGCAAACACCAAGCGTCGTTTGCCGTTGTAATGACCTAATGCTCTGGCATGCTCCAACGTGAGCGCTGTCTTTTTCAAATACTCAAGGTCGGGCTGGTAGAAAAGGTAGACTTCATACTCCTTGGATTCCCCGATGAAGTGGCGTTCCTCAATGATTTGACTCTCGTCAAACTCCTCACCTGTGGCAGTATAAAAAACGTATCGGGCAAGTTCCGTGTAAGAGGGGAGGTTCTTTCCCTCTAAAAGACTCTCCATCTCAATCGCCTTGCCCAGATCGAAATAACTGAACGTCCCCCCTAAACCCTCGCGAAGAGCTTGATCTTTGGCATTCGGGATGCCTTTCATCACCCTCCGCACCCGCTCGGCTGTGATTTGGTCCGCATAGTCTTCGCATTCAATAAGGATAAATTTACGGTGCCCCCCATCCTCTTTGTTGAGGGCAAGAACAGCGTGGGCGGTGGTGCCAGAGCCTGCAAAGGAGTCCAAAATAATAGAATCTTTATCCGTAAAGTGAAATAAAAGACGCTTAATTAAATCAATTGGTTTTACGGTCTCAAACTCATCATTGCCTAATACGCTAAATAGCTCAGCCTTTCCATCCTCGCTAGTTCCGCAAGAGTCTGCAAAATTTGCCCAAAGAGGATGATATGATGATTCATCTTCTTCTTTTTTATAGAGCCATCGGTGAACACGGCTTTTTACAAATTCCACATGCCCATTTTTTTCTAACAACCTCGCAGTATCTTCACCGATTGTCCATCTATATCCCTCTTGAGGATAAACTCCAAGAATACTAAAAACCATTTTTTCTGATCTTTTAACACCTATATTTTTTCTCTGCTGAATTTCTTCTAATCTGTAAGGCTCTCCATTTTTATCTTTCTTGTTATATTCTTTTTTCCCGCTTTCTTCCAATTTAAATGGTAAATATTTATCCATTGGTATGAGTCCATACACAAGAACGTACTCTTCTGATTTTTGAAATTTAA
The DNA here is from genome assembly GCA_964372345.1 of uncultured Planctomycetia bacterium. Lineage (GTDB taxonomy): Bacteria > Omnitrophota > Gorgyraeia > JACOVV01 > JACOVV01 > JACOVV01. Next base: position 23,232 of record CAYJQR010000017.1, read on the forward strand.
ACTTTGCCACACCTGCATTCATTGGTTTGCTTCTGGCACTCCAATTTATTTGAGCGTAGAAATTATTTTCATGGAATATTTCATCCATCAAATTTTTTAGCCGATGAAGTTCGTTATCATCAATCGAAACAAAGATAAGTCCGTCCTCAGACAGTAATTCTCGCAATATTTTTAATCGCGGCATCATCATACAGAGCCACTTGTCGTGGCGCGTTAAGTCGTCTATGTCCACCACTTTGCCCAGCCACTCCTGCATCATCGGAGAATTGACGTTGTCGTTGTACGCCCACTTTTCGTTTCCTGTGTTATAGGGAGGATCAATGTAGATACACTTCACTTTGCCCGCGTAAAGAGGGAGTAGAGCTTTGAGTGCCTTGAGGTTATCCCCATGAAGGATGAGATTATCATGAAGACTCATCTTATCTGTAAAGCTTGTATCCTTTCTAGGGATGAGTTCATGATACTTTACAGTGAGATGGTAATTCTGGACAAAGGGCTGCCCTTTGAAGTTTAAGGTGGCCATTGTTTTTAGTGAGCCTTTTGTAGAGTTTTTGTATGCAGGGAACTTCGCATCCCCTTGTATTCTTTAGTTTTATTATTGAGATATTGAAAATACTCTTTGCTCTTCATATTTTTTGTTTTTTCATATACTTTTTCCTTCATTTTCCATACCTCAACTTGCATTTTGGAAATGTGATAATCATGTGTTCTCATAAATCACCTCCATTGGATTCAGAAGAAACAACTCTTTTAAATATCCCTCTTTCCTGTTCACAATATTCACCTGTATCTGTTTATTGATATTAGCCAAATGGCGGAAATTCCAACTCAGCAAAATATCGAATTCGTAATAAACACAGATAGCAATATGTATCGCATCATTGAATTTCTTTTTGGGGATGATCCTTTCCTTGACATACTTCTGAGCTAAACCAAAAATAGATTCTTGATCTTTTTCAGAAATCTTCGCGATGTTCAAATCGTATTTCTTGATGATTTGTTTAAGTCTTTCTTTCAATGCTGGATCTTGTGTATGATTTATTTCTGTCAACACCATGTTTGAGATAAAAATATCGTATTTGCTCAAATAGTCATCAAAGAATTCTTGAGTGATTGCTTGTTTTTCTGGAGAGTCATCAGCATACACAAAGCTAATCACTGAAGTATCGAGATAGATTTTAAGTTTCTTCATTTAACCCCTCCACGGATCCTACTGTTTAATTCTTACAGATATTCTCATTTGCTATTTTACTATCTTACAAGCGTCCTTGATCCACCTTTGGCGAACAAGCCGAGTGGCGGTACTGGGACCACTCTTGATAAAACTCATCCAAATTTTCTTCAACAGTCGGAGCTCGCTCTATTCCTGGGAGAGTGGAGGGGATTAACCCAGCGTTGAGCGGCCTTTTCGCTTTCTGTCCGAGTTGGGCGGTAAGAACAGGTTGGA
>CAYJQR010000018.1:0-24184 GCA_964372345.1 uncultured Planctomycetia bacterium
GGGAGGGGATTATGCGAAGCAAGCTTCGAGGAATTTACCAGGTGCGATTAAAATCTTGACAACCTATTTTGTGGTATACTATAGTATGTAAAGTAAGAATACCAAAGTAAGAAAGGGGACCATCATATGGCAAAGACAGTGAAAATAGCGATCAGTCTTCCCTTGGGGGAGTTCAGGTTGATAGAATCGGTACGGCGACAGAGCCATCTCAGTCGTAGTAAAATTCTTCTTGACGCCATTCGTACTTGGTTAAAGGTACGAAAGACAGAAGAATTAGAGCGTCAATATGTGAAAGGTTATCAGAAGCGTCCTGAAAAATTGGCAGAGGTGGAAGGGCTATTCCGTGCAGGATTGGCTAGCTTTGAACCAGGGGAGACTTGGTAATGCGTAGGGGAGAGGTTTGGTGGGCGGATTTACCCAGACCGACTGGGAAAAGACCTGTTCTTTTATTATCCCGAGATAAGGCTATCCAAGTTCGAGAACTAATTACTGTGGCACAAGTGACTACAGTGGCACGTCATTTACCGATAGAGGTTTCTCTTGGAAAAGAAGAAGGTATGTCCAGGGCTTGTGTAGTGAATTGTGATGTTCTTAATACAATACCAAAGATGTTTTTAGTTGAGAAGATTTGTGTTTTGTCAGATGAAAAGATGAATGCCATTGGTCAGGCTATCAAGTTTGCCATTGGATTGGAATAGAGAGCCTTATTCTATTCAATGCTATACTTTCCAGACCATTATACAGCGCACTTGGGACAGCATTGAAAAAAGACGAGGGAATAAGTGATGTTTGCCACTTCTGTTTTACTGATTCGAAAAGTGGCGTTTGAGAAACCTAAGGTGGGGATGATTTTCTGGAGTATCTTTTCCATATGAGGAGTTCCTGCAGGATAACTTGCACAACAAATCTGCCCTTTCTCTAACAGGAATTTCTCAATCGAATGAAACACTTCTGAATCATAAAAAGCAGGGATCGCCTCGGGTGAAGCGGAAGAATCGCCGAAAAGAAGTTGGCCATATTCGGAAATCATGGAAATTCTAAGCCTCGTAGTCTTGTCCGAATATTGCCTCCTCAAAGGTTTTCGCTTTGAGATATTCCCTTTTAGCGGTTGAGAGTTCTTCTCCAAATTGATTAAATTGATGCTTTAACTCTTCTTCATCGTTACTGTTGAGCCACATTTGTAAAATGATTTCTTCAAAATCTTGCTCCTTTCCCAGATGTCCCATGATCGGTTCAATCTCGCCAATGACCATCTCAAACAGGTTAATTTTGTTGTCTAAAACGTCAATGATATAATCCTCAAGGGTCCCTTTGACTGTTAAGTTAAAGATGAAGACATCTCTTGTTTGTCCGATTCGATGAAGTCTTCCAATTCTCTGTTCAATGCGCATGGGGTTCCAAGGAAGATCAAAATTGATGACGGTGTTACAGAATTGGAGATTCTTTCCTTACTCCTCACTCCTCCTGATTCAGAAGAGATCAGAACAGGGACTTCCTCTTTGAATCTTTGAATGGCGGTATCCTTTTCTACCGCTGTCATGGTTCCCTTAAAGGTGACGTAAGGAATCTCATGTCTCCTTAATAGATCCGAGAGGAAATCCACAGTCTTGAGATATTGGGTAAAAATGATCTTTTTTTCGTCGGGTTTTTTCCGCAAGAGCTCTAGCAGGGCAGTCTCCTTGGCAAGATTCTCGGGGTGAGCCAATGTTTGGTTTATCTCTTGATGAATCTCGCCTTGGATATTCTTTATACCCTCTTTTAATGCCCATAGACTACTCCCCGCCTGCTTTAAGAGTTCAGGGGCTCTCTGGTTTTGCGCCGATTCTCTTAGATACTGCGTTAGCCATAGATAGATCTTTTTCTCTACCTCTGTAGGCTCTAGCCTCAGTGTTGTTACAAATCGTTTAGGAAGTTTTAAGTCAATCACACTTCTGGTATTAAGGAAAATAAATTTTTTCTGCAGGCGGTTGACCATCTGCCAAACTTGGGTTTTTTGATGACGCAGGTGGTGGGCTTCATCAACAACGACGATGTCGTAGAATTGATTCACAACTTCAGAAAGGTAAGGAGCATACCCGCCTCAATCGTTTTTCCCAGACCGACTTCATCGCAAAGAAGAACTCTGCCATGAAAGTGTCGGAGTACTTTGCGAACGGTTTCAATTTGATACCAGTATTGTTCTACACCCTGCAGGGTATTTAAGCAGAGTAATTCATGAAAACCCCCTTGAATGGCTAATCGTGTGAAGTCTAACAAGAGCTGGGTCTCTTTCAGAGAGGAGAAAGGGGTATTAAGAAATGACTGGATGAATTCTTCCTTCAGTGGAACGCAGTGGATCGGAAGAGCGGGATAGGAGGGTGGAGGCGGAGCAAGAGCAGGAACAGGAGTAGACGGTGTCGTTGAGAGACTGTTTTTGCCTGTTGCCATCGTTTCTTGGCAGAAGCGAGATGTCCCAATTCCGCCTCAACTCGACTTAACGTCAAATAGTCCCTCCAGAAAGTTCGGACTTTGATTAAGCACAGGAGCCACTTTCGGGCTGAGTCAAGGCGATCGCGACCCATGAGGCAAAGATCAATCATTTGCTCAAGCAGTTCTTCATCCTCTGGATATTCATTCAGTAAACTTTTCAGGCAGGAATATGCCCTCTCATAGTTCTGTTTTCTTAGAAAACGTTGGTAGTCGTGATAAATCTCCTCTGGGGATTGAGGGAACATAACACTCATATGATACATGATACACCTTCAATCTAAATTTCAGTGTAGGAGAAAAATTAGAAAATATGGTATAAATATAAGGGCTAGTTTTTCAATGAAGATCCCACTCGAGTGGCTTAAAGAATTTGTACCGATTCGACTCTCACCCAAGGAACTCGCTGATCGGTTGACGACGGCGGGACTTGAAGTAAAGGTGATCGAGGAGAGTGCGGCCGGCGCCGTCTTCGAGGCCGAGATCACGCCGAACCGCCCCGATTGGCTCAGTATTTTCGGCGTGGCGCGTGAAGTGGCGGCGGTGATGGGAGAGAAACTGAAGGAGAATGGAAAATGGGAAATGGAAAATGGGAAAAACTCATTCTCCATTCTCCATTCTCCATTCTCCAACCGTAAGGTTCTTATCCACGACCCCAAATCCTGCCCGCGCTACATCGGACGAGTGATTGAGGGAATCCAAGTCAGTCCATCTCCTCAGGAGATGATCCAACGATTAGCCGCAATGGGGACCCGCTCGATCAACAACGTCGTTGACATCACCAATTATGTTCTTTTTGAATTAGGACAGCCGCTCCACGCTTTCGACCTGGACAAACTTCGTGGAGATACAATCCATATCCGCTTTGCCAAGGAGAGTGAGGAGATTGTCACTATTGACGGCGTCACGCGAAAATTGACACAACATGATTTAGTAATCGCCGATGATGCAAAAGCGGTCGCGCTCGCCGGCGTCATGGGAGGAAAAGAGACCGAGGTTACGGAAGCGACAAGGAACATTTTCTTGGAAAGCGCCTGCTTTGATCCGGTGCTCGTGCGGCGGACGGCGCGGCGTCTGGGATTGGCCAGCGAATCTTCTTACCGTTTTGAGCGAGGGATTCCTTTAGAAAGCGCGTTGCTCGGATCGGATCGCGCGGTCGAATTTCTAGTCAAAATTGCCGGCGCGCAAAAAATCGGCTCCCGCGTTGATGCCGGGAAGAAAACCAGCCAGAGACGAAAAGTTATTCTCGATGTGAATAGAGTTCAACAGCTCTTAGGGGACGCCATCACGCAGAAGCAGATACAAAGGTATCTTTCGGGCCTTGGTTTTGAACTATCGGTTTCACGAACGACGAGCCCTTTGACTCCTTCGACTTCGCTCAGGACAAGTTCGCTCAGGGCAGGCGACGAACGACGAACGACGGTAGTTGTCCCTTGGTTTAGGAAGGATATCAAAGAAGAAGTTGACTTGGCCGAGGAAGCGGCACGGATTCATGGCTATGACAAAATTCCCCTGCGACTTCCAGCGATGAGAGAGACAACGGTAGAACAATCTCCGGTATTAACGTTTCAAAGTGAAATTGGGAGGCAACTGGTTGGTTTGGGATATGATGAAGCCCGTACGCACAGTTTAATCAGTAAAAGGGATCTCAAGACATGGGGTCAGGCGGGACGCCCCGACCTGATCAGAATCCAAAATCCGCTCAGCGAAGAGCAAGAATGGATGCGCCCGATGCTGGTGATAGGATTGGTTCAAGCGGCGCGGAGGAATTTCTTCCGCCAGCAGAACGGAGCGCGGTTATTTGAACTATCGAACATCTATACCCTTTCAAAAGGAGAACCGAAGGAATCGTTAAAGTTGGCCTTTCTCCTCGGAGGGAATCGCCCGTGCCATTGGCAGGAAAAAGAAAAAGAGTATCAGTGGTGGGATCTCAAGGGGACGGTCGAGGCGATTCTGGCGGACCTAAAACTCTCCTCGGTCCGGTGGGAGCGGGCTTCATTGGCATGGGCTGTCGAAGAGTCGGCCGCGGAAATTCATCGTGAAGGGGAAACGCTGGGGATTTTAGCGCAGGTCAGCCCTGTTGTTTTATTCCAGCTCGACATCGAGAAACCGGTTTTTGCCGCGGAATTGGATGTCGAACTCCTCTTGAGACACTCCCGCCGATCCTCGACCCGTTACCATTCTTTACCCAAATTCCCCTCGGTGCGCCGGGATATCGCGCTGGAACTGAAGGAATCAATCGCCGCGGCGCAGGTCATCGCGTTGATAAAGGAAAAAGGGGGGGCGCTGTTAGAGAAAGTCCAGATATTCGATTACTATCAGGGGAAACAGATTTTCTCCGGGAACAAAAGTCTCGCTTTTTCACTGGAGTACCGCGCTCCCGACCGGACATTAACGGATGAGGAAGTCAATCATTTGCGTCAACGGGTCGCGCAAGGACTGATTGAGCGGCTTGGCGCAAAGGTTCGTTAGGGATGCCCCCTCTCCCTTTTCCCCTTGCTTTTAGGCGGCCTCTAGCGATAAACTAAAATTACCCTGCAGTGTTCGTGTTTGAAACAGGTCAATTCTGGCCAACAGAATCTACACGGGAGCTAAACTTCCCTAGCGGAATGCACGTCCGCCTCTGGCGGAAAGCAGGAAACTAGAGAGAGGTTCCCACCTGTCCATAAGACGGGTTCAGAATTGAGCTAATCACACGGCACAAGCGGGGTTTTTTGTCCCCCCCCTCCTTGCAATGCGGTTTTTGTGTGGTAAACTTACTAATTGAGCCCAGATCAAATGAAGCCCAAACTTATGGAACGCAGTGAACATAAGTTTGAAGCCGAATTTGACCCTTGACATTGCTACAGTTAAACTTAGACAAATATCAAGGGTTGAATTCGCACAGCGACTTAATGTCGTCCTGCGGGCTCCATAAGTCGCGTGCTCATTCAAACTAAGGGGGTATGTTATGGCAATTCAAACAGGGGTTGGGTCGAGTAAACAGCTAGACTCCTTTCTAGCGGGAAAAGAAGCCGCTAGTAAAGCGCTTCAAAAAATGGGGAGCAAAGACGCCGATTTGGTGTTTGTCTTTGCCTCCGTCAAATTCGATCAAACGCAGGTTCTCAAAGGAATTCGATCAGTGACTGGAAACGCCACTCTTTTAGGGTGCAGTGACGCCGGCAATATTACCACTGAGGGGCCTGACCGGAAATCGGTGGCGGCGATGACGATTAAGTCAGATACTTTAAAATGGAGTGTCGGGGTAGGCAAGGATATTGCCAAAGACGCCCATGCCGCTGGGATGGAAGTAGCCAGGGAAGTTCTGAAGAGTTATAAGGATGGTAAGGGAAAAATTCTCGTGACACTTCCCGATGGATTGGCCGGCAATGGGGCCGACATCGTTCGCGGAGCGCAGGAAGTCTTTGGACAGGGATTTCCCCTCGTGGGGGGATCGGCCGGGGACGATTTCTTGTTCCAGAAGACCTACCAGTATTATCAAGATCAGGTTCTCACTGGAATGGTTCCCGGGATTCTCTTGGGCGGGGACATCAAATTCGGGATCGGGGTTCGGCATGGCTGGAAGCCGATTGGCGAACCGCACCAGGCGACCCGTTCTCACGGGAATATTCTCGAAGAGATCGACGGGGCGCCGGCCGTCGGGCTCTATGAGGACTATTTTGGCAAGAAAGCCGAGGAGCTGAAATCGGAACCGCTGGCGAGAATGGCGATTGTCTATCCTCTGGGGATTACGCTTCCAGGAGCGGCGGAATATTTGATCCGGGATCCCATCATGGTCAGAGAAGACGGCGCGATTGTCTGTGCCGCGGAAGTTCCCCAAGGAAGCCAGGTGACCCTGATGATTGGGGGGAAAGAGGAAGCGATTGAAGCCGCGCGGATGGCGGCCCAGCAGGCGTTGAAAGAATGCCCGCAGCCAAAGTTTGCGCTCATCTTCAACTGCATCGCCAGGAACAAGGTTCTTGGAGAGCATGTGGGGGATGAAATTGACGCGATTCGGTCTACCCTGGGGCCCCATGTGAATCTCCTTGGATTCTACACCTACGGGGAACAGGCGCCGCTGATCGGGGTCATCGGCAAGGATTGCCAGAGCCAGTTCTGTAATGAAACGATGGTGATTCTAACGATTGGGGAATAGATGAAAATTGCCAAGAGAAGCGGTGATCTCGCGAACATCCGCGCGATCAGCGGAATGATCCGTGAAGTTCGTGAAACTGGCCAGCTCCTAAAACTGATCGTCCGCTCCCTGGTCGAGAGAATCGGGTATGACCGCGTTTTGGTGGTCTGCAAAAAGGAGGGAGGCGGCCTCATCGTCCAAGAGGAGGCGGGCCTCCCTTCTTGCGCGATTGCCAAGTTTGAACAGACCGGAGAATCCTTCGTCAATAAGATATTGGAAGGAAATGAACCGGTTTGCTTCCTGCCGGAAGCGCCGGAGAGAGAGCAGGTCGAACGGCTCTTAGGATGCGCTTCTTTGATCGCGATCCCCATCAGACGCAAATGGGTTTTGTTGGTCGGCAATAATATCCCTAATCATCCGTTAATGGCGGACGATCTTGAATTGGTTTCGACTGTCACAGGCCAAGTTTCAGTGGGGCTGGAGAACATCGAGCTTTATGAAACGCTCCGAAGAGAGAGAGACGAATTAAGACAGGCCAAGGATAGGGTTGAGAATCACGCGAAAATGACGATCCGGACCAATCTGGAACTGACACAGCAAGAAGAGCGGCTTTCCAGGAAAGTAAACGGATTTTCCATTTTGTACGCTATCGGACAACTGATCAGCCGGACTCATGAAGTCAAAGAACTCCTGAAGCTTGTCACGGAATCGCTGGTGGCCCAGCTGGATTATGACCGAAGCCTTATCCTAGAACGAAAACAGGGGAAGATTGTTATTCAGGCGCAGGTGGGGTTTCCACTTGAGGAGATCGAACGGGTCGAAAATCGGGGAGATCCTTTTTTATCGAAAGTGATGGCCGAAGGGAAAGCCCTTCTTCTGACCTCTCAAGCAGGCAACAAAGAGATTGAGCCGATTTTCGGATGCACTTCCCTGATTGTCGTTCCTCTGCGGGATCAGGAATTTTTGATTGCCGGTAAGCGAATTGTTTACGACGCGATGAATTCGGATGATCTGGAAACCTTAACGATTCTGGCCAGCCAGGTGAGAATAGCGATGGAGAACGTGGCCCTTTATCAACAGCTCCGTCAAGAAAGAGACCAGCTCCAGCAGGCGAAGAAGGATTTGGAAGAATGGAGCCAGGTTTTGGAACAGCGAGTCGAGGAAAGGACCCAAAAACTTCAAGAAGCCCAGAATCAGCTCATGCAGGCGGGCAAGTTAGCCGCTGTGGGTCAACTGGGAGCCGGGATCGCCCATGAATTGAATAATCCTTTGGGAGGGGTGCTGGGATACGCTCAGTTGTCCCTGGAGAAATTAGAGCAGATTGAGAATGCCGGCGTCCGTCAGCAACTCCATCGGTATCTTCAAGTCATCGAAGAAGAAACCAACCGGTGCAAACAAATTATCGGCGGGCTTCTCCGGTTTTCTCGAAGCGGCATTCAAGAGAAGCCCGTTTATCAACCGACCTCGATACCCGAAGTTTTGGAACGGACATTAAACTTGACCCGGCATCAACTGGAGATGCACCGCGTCAAACTGATCAAGGAAATAAACCCGGGGCTTCCGAACGTCAGGGGAGACGCCAATCAACTTCAGCAAGTTTTCACGAATATCATTCTCAACGCCGACCAAGCGATGCCCGAAGGGGGAGAGCTTCGGATTATCGCTGTCAAGAATTCCGATAGGCCCGGGATGATCGCGGTTCGTTTCCAGGATACGGGGTGCGGTATCGCTCCGGAGCATCTGGATAAAATCTTCGATCCGTTCTTTACCACGAAAGCGACCGGACAGGGAACCGGCTTGGGACTTTCGATCAGTTATGGTATTATTCAAGATCATAGGGGACAGGTCACTGTCAAGAGTGAGGTTTCTAAAGGGACCACCCTCACCGTTTATTTGCCCGCGGAAGCAAGTGGTGGATCAACATGACGGAGAACAACATCGTGCAGACGGACAAGCTTCGTATTCTGGTCGTGGATGACGAAACCAATGTGCGGACTCTCTTGAGTGAAGTTCTTCAGGGACAGGGGTACGAGGTCGTTGTTGCTAGTAGCGGCGAAGAGGCTGTCGAACTGGCGCGAAAGAGCCCGTTTGAAATTGTCATCACGGATATGAGAATGCCCGGGATCAACGGCGTTGAGGTTATCCAGCATGTGAAAAACATCAACAGTGAATGCTGTGTCATTGTGATCACGGCGTATGCTTCCGTGGAATCGGCGGTGGAGGCGATCCGCCGGGGGGCCTACGATTATATTACAAAACCATTTAATATCGCGACGATGAGAATCATCGTTGACCGCGCCGCCGAGAGGCAGCGTCTTCTCAAAGACGCCCGCGAGAAGGGGAAATACGAACAGCTGGCGATTCTCGACGGGTTGACAGAATTGTTTAATAAGAGGTACTTCGAGGAAGTCCTTGAAAAAGAGATCGCCCGGGCGAAGCGGTATCGCCTGCAGGTTGGCTTGCTGATGATTGACGTGGACGATTTCAAAGTCGTCAACGATACCCTCGGCCATTTGCAAGGGGATAAGGTTCTTCAGAAGTTAGGGTCGCTCCTGACGAATTTCATCCGCCGCGCCGACGTGGCGGCGCGGTACGGCGGCGACGAATTTATTATTATCGCGACTCAGAGCGCGAAAGAAGACGCCTACGAACTTGGCAAGCGACTCCGCCGCTTGATCGAACAGACTAATTTCTTTGAGGGATCCGGCCGGAAGATCACGGTGAGTATCGGTATTAGCAATTACCCGACCGACGCGGAAGAGAAGACAAAGCTAGTTGAAATTGCTGACAAGATGCTCTACGAGGCCAAGCGGCTTGGGAAAAACAGTGTCTGCTTGAGCGGGGATAAAATTTAAAAAAGAGTGCTCCGATTTCCCTCCCAATTATATGAAGAGATGATTGCTCACTGCCAGCGGGGATACCCCCTGGAAGCGTGCGGGATTTTGTCGGGTAAACAAGGAAGAGTGGAGAAGGTTTACCCCATGAAAAACGCGGACAAAAGCGCGGTCAGTTACTGTATGGGTTCGAAGGAGTTGCTGCAAGTCACCAAAGCCCTCCGGGAAGAGGGAAAAGAGATGGTCGGTATCTTCCATTCTCATGTTGCTAGCCCGGCCTATCCTTCCAAGACCGATGTAAATCTCGCTTTCTATCCATCTGCCGCCTATGTTATAATTTCCCTGAAAGATCGAAAGCGCCCTGTCGCTTCATGCTACCGGATTGTCGATGGGGAAGTCGTTCCTGACGAGTTAAAACTCGAATAAAGGGAAGACATTAGGATCACTTTGTGGGAAAAATTTATCAAAATGTTTTGGAGTTAATTGGAGACACCCCTCTTGTCCGGTTGAACCGGCTCGTTCCCAAGGGAGCGGCGGAAGTTCTAGGAAAACTGGAATCGTACAATCCGGGGGGGAGCATCAAAGATCGAATCGCCTCCAACATGGTCGAGGCGGCGGAACGGGAAGGAAAGCTCAAACCGGGCGGGACGCTGGTGGAGCCGACCAGCGGCAATACCGGAATCGGTTTGGCGCTGGTCGGGGCGATTAAGGGTTACCGGGTCATTTTGACGATGCCTGAAAGCATGAGTATGGAGCGAGTCGGTTTCCTGGAGCGGCTCGGGGCGCAGGTAGTGTTGACTCCCGCGATTGATGGAATGATCGGCGCGGTTAAGAAAGCGGAAGAGCTGGCCGCCGCCCTGCCGAACGCGTTCATGCCCCAGCAGTTCAAGAATCCGTCCAATCCGGAAATTCATCGTCGGACGACCGCCCAGGAGATTCTAGCGGCTACCGATGGGAAACTCGATGCCTTTGTGGCGGGGGTGGGAACCGGCGGAACGATCACCGGAGTCGGCGAGGTTCTCAAACAGAGAAACCCTTCCATCAATGTGATCGCGGTCGAACCGGAGAATTCTAAAGTTCTCTCAGGGGGGCAGGCAGGGCCGCATAAAATTCAAGGAATCGGAGCGGGGTTTATTCCCGAGGTGTTCAATCGCAAAATCGTTGATCGGATCATCCCTGTGAGTGACGACGAGGCGTACGAAATGTATCAGAGGTTGTCGCGGGAAGAAGGGATCTCCGCGGGGATCTCCGCCGGGGCCGCTGTCTATGGCGCTCTCCGAGTCGCCCAGGAGTTGGGCGCTGGCAAACGAGTCGTCGTGATTTTACCGGATACAGGAGAGAGATACAATAACATTGAGCAGTATTTCATGGAGCAAGTATGATTCAAGAAATGACAAATGACAAAGCACAAATGACAAAATAAATTCAAATGTCAAATGACAAATTCCAAAACAATTGTTTTGTTATTTGGTATTTGTGATTTTTCATTCATTTGTCATTTGAATTTTGTCATTTTCCGCCTGAGGCGGATCCGCCTTTGGCGGAGGATTTAGAGGAGAGGGTGTGAGTGCATGGGATTTGTGAAAGGTCTCCGTTGCCGGGAATGCGGTCGTGAGTATCCAAAAGAGGCGGTCTATGTCTGCGAATACTGCTTTGGATCTTTGGAAGTCACCTATGACTACGCCGCCGTCAAAAAAGTTCTGACCAAAGAAAAAATCCTTTCAGGCCCCAGAAGTCTTTGGCGGTATCGCGCCCTTCTCCCCATTGATGGAGAACCGACCTGCGGGCTTCAATCCGGATACACCCCGTTCTTTAGGGCGAATAACCTGGGAAAAATCTTAGGAGTTAAAGAGCTTTATATTAAGGATGATTCCGTCAGCCATCCGACCCTTTCTTTTAAAGACCGCGTGGTCGCCGTCGCGCTTTCCAAAGCCCGCGAATTCGGTTTCGACACGGTCGCCTGCGCCTCGACGGGAAATCTTGCCAATTCAGTCGCCGCTCACGGCGCCATCGGAAACTTCAAGCGGTATGTTTTCATCCCCGCGGACTTGGAACTCGGCAAAATCCTCGCTTCGTTGGTTTATGGAACGAATCTGATTGGCGTCGAGGGAAACTATGACGAAGTCAACCGCCTCTGCACGGAGATCGCGGCGAAGTACCGCTGGGCGTTCGTCAATATCAACATCCGCCCGTTCTACGCGGAAGGGTCCAAAACCTATGGCTATGAGATTTTGGAGCAGATGGGATGGCGGGCTCCCCAGAATATCGTGGTGCCGATCGCCGGGGGGTCGCTCATTTCTAAAATTTGGAAAGCATTTAAGGAATTTCATGATCTTGGATTAATCTCTGAACTGAAAACCAAGGTCCATGCCGCTCAGCCGCAGGGGTGTTCCCCCGTCGTCACGGCCATTAAGGAAAAGAGCGAGATCATCAAGCCTGTGAAACCCAAGACAATTGCCAAGTCATTGGCGATCGGAAATCCTGCCGACGGCTATTACGCCATTGACACGGTTCGAAAGACCGGTGGGTGGGGTGAAGAGGCCAGCGATCAGGAGATCGTGGACGCGATCAAACTTCTCGCCAGCACCGAAGGGGTTTTCACGGAAACGGCGGGAGGGGTGACGCTGGCGGTGACGAAGAAATTGATCGAACAGGGAAAGATCCCGAAGAATGAATCGCTCGTTATCTCGATCACCGGACAGGGACTGAAAACTCAGGAAGCGATTCAAAATCACGTCGGGGAAGCCAGAATCATTAAGCCGAATCTGGCTGCATTTGAGGATTGTTTATCAAACAAAGGAGTATTTGTATGAGCGTCAAAGTGAGAATCCCTACTCCGCTTCAAAAATTAACGAAGAATCAGGCAGAGGTCCATTGCCATGCGGCGACGGTAACGCAGTTAATTGACCAGTTGGAAAAAGAGTATCCCGGGCTGAAAGACCGTCTCTGTGAAAAAGACGGAAAACTTCGCCGGTTCGTGAATCTCTACATCAACGACGAGGATATCCGGTTTTTACAAGGAGAGAAGACAGCTCTGAAATCAGGAGATGAAGTTTCCATCATTCCCGCGATTGCCGGCGGTTAAATGAAGCCCAAACTTATGGAACGAAGTGAACATAAGTTTGACGGCTGAATTTGACCCTTGACATTTTTCTACCTTATGGAGGATAACAATGAAAAATGTCAAGGGTTCAATTCGCACAGCAAGTTACGTTCACTGCGTTCCGTAACTTGCGTTCTCATTGAAGGAGGTCTGTTATGGCGAAACGAAGAGTCACACTATTTTTCCCGCAAGAACTGATCAAAGAGCCGGTGATTTATAAAATGGCGAAGGAATGCAATGTCATTCCTAATATCCGCCGCGCAAAAGTGACGGAGACCATTGGGGAAGTGACGATGGAACTAGAAGGCAATGAATCGGATTTAGAGCGGGGAATTGATTATCTCAAGAAGTCCGGTGTCAAAGTCGGGCCGGTAGAAGGGGATGTGGTTGGGGAATAAGAGGTGGTTTCATCTCATTACTTTTCCTTGCCATAATTCTTCAATGTTCAAAGGCTTTCCCAAACTGCTCCCCTTTTTCTTCGGATAGGGATCTGTGGGTAATGATACCCGCAACCCCCACATCGAATAAGTAAAACTTAGATGCCACATGGAGATGACCTGACGGCTTTGTCTCTTCTTGAAAGGTTCCACTCACCGTGAAATGCCTTGGGGATCATACGGATCGCTTTCATTTCCTCTTTTGTTATCTGGCGGCCAATCGGATACTTGCGGCGGTCCAAGCGACAGATAACGGTTAACCCCTTAGCTGTCCTTGTCGCGGAGATCAATCGAACGATGGTCTCGTAATCCCGAAGAGGCTGGCCCCGCCAATTTGAAGAGATGAAGGAGAACAATCGGTGCCCTACCTTGTTCCATTTGCTTGTTCCCGGAGGAAAGTGACAGACCTGGATTGATAAGGCAGTGTCATCCGCCAACTTTTGTAGTTCGAGTTTCCACAAGCGCAAGCGATATCCATTACTACCACCGCCATCAGCCGTAATCAACAACTGGCTGGCTCTGGGATAGAGTCGTCTGCCCTCAAAGCGCCACCAGCCCCGGATCGATGCGACTGCAAATGCACTGGTGTCATGATCCGTCCCGACGTTTACCAATCCTCTGTTGCGAGCCAAATCGTAGATGCCGTAGGGATAGGCTCGGGGAACTTTGGGATCAGGAAAATCGTGACCATTGACGAGTTCCGGTGACTTGGCTCTTCGCCACCGACGCCCTTTATTCTCATAATTCCCAATCAACTCCTTCTTCTTGGTGTCCACGGAAATCACGGGCCGACTGGCTCTCAACGCCCGACGCACCTGTAGGTTAATGTATTCAAACTGCTCGTCGCGATCTGGATGGTTCTTGCCTTCCTGGGTCTTCCGATTCCCCTGAAGGCTGTAGTCCATGCCCCGAAGAAACTGCGCGACCTTCTCATGGCTGACCGGATGATTCTTCCGGGTGAGTTCCAAGGCCAGCATGCGGGTGCTCTTGCAAGTCCAACGTAAAGGAGATTCCGGGTCCCCCCCTGTCAGGGGTTCTACCAAAGCCTCCAACATATTCGGTAGTTCGGGATCCCGCGCCTGGAGCTTGAGACGTCCACCGCCGGGGCGCCGGATACGCCCGGCTGGTAGGGGTTCCTCATCCAATTCCCGGATACCCTTGGTGATCGTGACGCGCGACAATCCACAGGCATGGCTAACCCATGAAATACCTCCACGGCCCGCCTGCAACGCCTCGTTTGCCGCCAACATTCGCCGACCACGCTCATCCAAGTGTCGCCAAATTCGAGCAAACTTCTGCCTCAGGGCTTGGAGTGACTGCATGCCTGAACTGTATCATACCAAATCGAATTTGTAAATGTTATTTATTGACGACTCCTAAGCTCTGTGCGGGGATGCCCCATCCATGATGAAAAAGAGCTTCCGTCTTCCAAAGTGTCTATGCAGCGCATTCATAAAACTGATCAATGTTCCCGCGTTGAAATTGCCCTTGGAAAACTGAAAGAGCAGATGCCCCTTGAGACTGATGGCGGAGGTCACGCCTACATGAACGCCGCATTTTCCCGAAACACGCACGATAGGTTTGATGGTGGGGAAGGTCCAGGTTTTGCCGATGTGGGGAATCAAGGAAAACAGAGCTTCGTCTCCATAGAGAACCAGTCCACCGTCCCGAGCTGCGCAACGAATAATAATAGGCAGCTCGTGCCGTTTCCAACGGCGCACTTTCTTGGGGTCTTGCTCCAGGGCTCGACGTTCCGGACTTTTGCGGACCAATCCAAGACGCCTTAAAAAGCGCTGCATGTAATCTCGGTGCAGCGTCACGCCAAAATTCTTCCTGATGAGAACACGAACACGGGGCCCGGTCCACAGGTCCGAGCCAAAACCATGCTGCACCGCTGGCTGGTGAAGCATGTCCACTAGGTTCAAGATTTGACTCTGCCGAAGCTTGGGCGGAGTTCCTGAAGCCTTGCTGGATTTGAGAGCTCTCCATCCTTCTCGGCGATACTTCCCAATCCATCCAAAAACTTGGGAGATACGCGACTGTGTCAAGCGTTTCGACATCAAAGAGGATTAAAAGCACGCGGTCTTCACCGCGGTACTTGATCCACGCGCCATCAACAGCGTAATACCCGCTGCGTTGGGGCTGATGGCCTGATGATCCGGAATACGATCTGCCATCTGCTCAATGTGATCAAGTGTGGCTATCCCCCCCACCTTACTTCCAACAGCTAAGCTATTACAATTTTCTGGATGGCATTTTTCTGTAAGATTGAAAAATTTTCTTGACAATAGGAGTATTTTTCGAATATTATCGAAATAGGTTTGTTTTACTAGATTGGAAATCGAAAATAACGCTTTCTGAGGTGTCCATCATGAAGAAAACTGAGGTCATCTGGCGAGAAATTCTCTATCAAACGCTGGAAAAACGAAGGAACGGAGGTTTTACTCAGCAAGCTTTGGCAAGAGAGTTTGGGTTTTCCACCAGCACTGTGTTTCATGCATTGGAAATCCCACGGCAAATAGGAGCCATCCAAACAGAGGGGAAGCAATTTCGGGTCTCTTCCATTGAGAAACTTCTCTACTTCTGGGGAACTCACCGTTCTCTACAGCGTGAAATCATTTATCAAACATATGTGCCGCAAACGGCTTTAACTCTTGAATCTCTTCTCCCCTCTGAAGTTATTTTGGGAGCCTTCACAGCTTATCGCTGGCATTTTAAGACGGCACCTGCCGATTATGACCGAGTCTATGTCTACGCTAACTCCCCTACTAAACTGCGTCAGCGATTTCCCCCTTGCAAACGTGGAAGTTGCCAGCTTTTCGTCCTCAGACAAGACCCTTGGCAATCGCGTTATGGCACTGCGACTCCATGGGGACAAACTTTCGCGGATCTTTGGAGTCTTCCAACGTGGTACGCATATGAATTTGTCAAAGCATTGCTAAAGAAAATCCACCCAGGAGAGTGCGATGGATGAATTCTGGCATTCCCATATTACTGAAAAATCCTGGACCACGTTACTCGATCTCAAACAATGCTTTCAATTCGTTCTGATCGGTGGGTGGGCAGTTTATCTCTATACGCATGCCCTCAAATCCCGTGACATTGACCTCATTTTAGATTATGAAGAATTAGCCCGTCTTAGGAGAGTTTATCCCGTTGTGAAAAATGAGCGCTTAAAAAAGTATGAGGCCAGGGCTGGTGAGGTAGAGATTGACATTTACCTTCCTCACTACTCAAATCCGGGTTTGCCAGCAGAAGAAATCTTCAAGAATTCTATCATCAAGGAAGGAATCTGCGTCCCTTCTGCTGAGATACTCCTTTTACTGAAATTGAATGTTTATCAGCAACGTAAGAATTCTGCAAAGGGAGAAAAAGATCGCCTCGATATCTTCTCAATGCTGGCTAAGACCGATTTGGATTGGAGAGAGACTATCTCCTTGAGCCACCACTATCAAAAAAATAATCTCATTCGGGAAGAACTGGCTATTCTTTTAACAGAGACCTCGCAGGTCCCGCAACTTGAGTTAAACTCTCACCATTTTTCTAGGCTAAAAAAAGAAATATTATCAAAGTTGAAAACCGATTGATGGACAGATTCTATTGAAAAATATATGACTCCTCATCAAATACACGCTGTCATCCGTAAACTCAAGGAGATTGTTCCGAAGTGGGAGGTTCCTGCAGTAGGAAGGATCGCGGGTCATCATAAAACCCCGTTTCATATTCTCATCTCAACCCTGCTGAGTCTGCGGACCAAGGATGCCGTTACCTATACCGCGAGTGAGCGACTCTTTAAACTCGCCAGCACTCCACAGGAAATGGTTCGCCTACTGCCGCAAGAAATCGAGAAAGCGATTTACCCGGTTGGGTTTTACAAGACAAAGGCGAGAGGGATTCTCGAAGTCTGTAAAACACTCCTTGAAAAATATACTGGGAATGTCCCAGAGGATCTGGATGAGTTACTAAAACTCAAAGGCGTTGGACGAAAAACCGCCAACCTTGTCGTCACCATTGGTTTTCACAAGCCGGGCATCTGCGTAGACACTCATGTCCACCGCATTTCCAATCGCTTGGGGTACGTCAAAACAAAGACTCCCGAGGAAACCGAACAGGTTCTGCGAAAAAAACTCCCCAAGCAGTAGTGGTGCAGTCGCTGCCCGATTGAGCGGTATTGTGCGAAACAAGGAATAGAGAAATCACGATAATCCTGAATAAGTATCGCCGAAGAGATGAGGAATGAAGGACAAAACAAGTCTACTTGAAAGTATAGTTGCGGCTTTTCTCTCCCCATTCGAAGTTATTCCGTTCGATGATAACTGCTGATGGAAGTTTTCCCATAGTTTATTTTATCAAAGTAGAGTGCAGCCCGTGGAAGGAGACGTGGTTAGCAGTTAGATCGAATAGCCGTAGCAGGATATAATCTTCAGCAGGGTATCGCCGATAACGCGGTTGGGAGTTGACGCGCCCGCCGTGAGTCCAATGTGAGCCGGTTCTTTAACCCTCCAGTTCTTGCTGACGACCGCTTGAATTTGCCCCACCGGTTTGTGCTTGATTTCATCCGCCGAGAGGATACAATCGGAATCATCAATGTGATAAGTAGGAATCCTCTGCGTCGCCATTTCCGCGAGATGGGTCGTATTACTGCTGTTGAATCCTCCGATGACGATCATGAGGCCGATCGAATTCTGAATCAGCTCTTTCATGGCGTCCTGACGGTCCTGCGTGGCGCTGCAGATGGTGTCAAAACTGCGGAAGTGCCGGTCAATTTCGGTCTCTCCGTACCGGTCCATCAGCGCCTGCCGGAACATTCCTCCGATATAGAGTGATTCACTGGCGAGCATCGTCGTCTGGTTAGCCACTCCGATTTTCTGGAGGTCTTTATTGGGATCAAAGCCGGGAGAGCATTTCATTCCGAAGAGTGATAAAAAATCGCTCGCGCTGCCGCCATGACGGATAAAACGGCAGACTTTTTCCGCTTCCCCCTTGTCCCAGATGACCAAATACTTGCCATCGGAGAATTGAGTGGCGCGGGAGATCGTCGCCTGCGTTTCTTCATGCCGGTAATTTCCATGGACAATGGCGGTGTAACCGTCCTGAGCGTAGCGCTCGACCCGCTTCCACACGTGAACCACAGAGCCGCAGGTTGTGTCTACAAGGATACATCTTTTTTTCTGTAAAATTTCCATCTGACCGGTAGGGGCTCCAAAGGCGGCGATGACGACGACATCGTCAGGAGTGACCGCGTCGATCAGTTTATCTCCTTCTCCTGTGCCGTTCAGGAAGCGGATGCCCATCTGGCGGAGACGGTGATTGACCCGCGGGTTGTGAATGAGTTCAGCGGTGAGATAGATCGCGCGATCCGGAAACTGGCGCCGGGTCTGGTAGGCGTAATCAATCGCTTTCTCAACCCCATAGCAGAACCCAAATTCCTTGGCGATATGAAACCGCAATCCACCGACGCTCAGCGTGTTGCCGGTCGAGCGGATCTCGTCAATCAGCCGGCTGCGGTAGTCATTCTCTAAGTCATCTTGTATCAATGACTTAAGGCCAAATCCCTTATTAAAAGTTAGCGTCTCTTGCTTCGGCATATCTCGAACTACCATAACAGTATGGTCGTGAAAAATCAAGTCAAATGAAACCCAGAAATTTCTTTTTGTGGCTCACCAGGAATTTTACCCAGAAGAAATTGGCGCCAACCGCTGTGGCAAACAAGAAGAGAATCTTCGAATTAAGAAGAATCACCGCCAAAAGGAGGAGAGAGAAATTTTCGTTATCTAAATTTAATCGGAGCTGGTGACGCATGCTAAAGGGGACAGCCGATGATTCGCGGCCGCCAGGGTTTAAGGCGAGCGTAAATCCGCGGGAACGGGCCAATAAACTCAGGCCGTAACAAAAAAGAATGCCGGCCAGCGCGAGTAACGCGACGGCTGTTAACTCCGGGTGGTATTTTTTGATCCATACGGCAAGCCAGAAGTAAAGTGAGGTGTGGACGACTGTATCCGTAGAAGTATCAAACCATCCTCCGAAAACACTTTGTTGGTTTTTCAGACGGGCAATCTCTCCGTCACAGTTATCGAGGAGATAATACAGTTGGAATAACAGAGCTCCCGCTAAATTGAGAGCATACTGCTGCTGAGCGAAGAACGGCCCGGCAGTCAATCCAACCATCAAACTTAAGAGGGTCACTTGGTTAGCCGAGAGGGGAGTTTTTAGCAACAGACGAGTCAGCGGGCGGGTCAGGAGGCGGTTAATGTTTTGCGGCATGAGACTTCAATTTCTCGTGTAATTTTCGCAGATCTTCCGGGAAGTCAATTTCTATCCAAAAGAAATCTCCGACGGTTTCATACCCCACCCAGGTTTTCTGGAGCATCCTCTGATACGCTTGTTCGTATTCGGATTGGACAAAACCGGCAGTCACCATTTCTTGAAGGATCTCTTTTAACAACGCGGCATTCGGGCGGGAAAGTTTTAAAAATCCGACCGATTCGCCGAGAAGATCATAGTCGTCTGGCAGGGAGGGAGTTTTCGCGAGATCAAGAACACGCCCCTGCCGGGTCATTAAAACAACTTCTTCGCCGCTGTTTTGGAAACTGTCGTCGAGAAGGAAACAATCTTTCAATGGGGAATCAAGGAGGCGTTTTAAGAGGGGGAACTCAAAATAGACATCGGCGTCCATCATTAAAAGGTCATTGTCGAAATAAGAAACACTGGACCAGAGAGAAATGATGCTTCCCTTAGTGAAGTCGGGGTTCTCGACAGGGATCACTCTCGTTTTGGCTAAGAGTTTCTGTTCCGAATCCAGAAGAGCCAGAATTTTTTCCTTCTGATAACCGACGACGATGACGATTTCTTGAACGCCGCAACTGACAAGTCCCCGCAGTGTCCGTTTTAACAACGGTTCACCCTGGATTTCCACCATGCACTTGGGCCCTTGCGCCGCTAATGGGCCTAAGCGGTTACCTCTTCCTGCCGCTAGAAGAATCGCTCGCATGTTTCGGGTTTTTATCCTCTGTCATTCTGAGCGACCTTTACAAAAGTGCTGGAGAAGGAGTCGAAGGATGACATTATTTGCGATATATTGTGTAACACAAATCGCCCAAGAACGTCTCTTGCTTTGAAAACACGCCTGACAAACTCCCACGGCCGCCAGCCGATAAGAGGTTCGTCAATGGAGTCTAGGATAATACGGATCGCCAGAAAAGGCAAATGGCGTTCTTGAGCCGCCCGAGCGACAGCGCAAGATTCCATGTCAATGGCGCAGACCGCGCGGGAACTCCCTAGTTCTTTCTTGGTATTCGGAAACCAGATCGGCCGCGGGACGCTTCCGATAGGTCCCCACACGACGCGGGATTGCTCAAAAGGGGTATCGTGGTATGAAGCCAGATTCCATTCCGGAAATCTAAATTCATTTTTCGTCTGCCATCCTTTTGAATGAGTGATTTGATACGCGGTGTTGGCTAGTACAATGTCGTAGGGACGGAGGGATGTATGAGTCGCAGCAGATAATCCTATTGAGATCAGAACTGGGGGGGAGGGGGGTCCCTCCCCCCCCTGGTACGCTTTTTTCATTCCGATCCCTGTGATGACGACACGCGTATTCGGTAATTGATAAAGTTCAGGACTCACTTCCCATCGGGTAGCGGCGAAGAAATAAACAAAATTAGACATAATGGTTTTCTTGAAACCAGCGGACCGCTTTTTCAAGGGCTTGTTCAACCGGGCCGGGCTGGAACCCGAGTTCGCGGACTGCTTTTGAAGAATCGAAATACATGTATTTCCGGCTGAGGCGGACTCCTTCCAGAGAAATCATCGGCGGTTTCTTGGCTATCCAGTTCGCGTAAGCGGTCGAGAGAGCGGCGAACGCGAACGCGACGGCAAAAGGCATTCGTCGAGTGGGGGCGGGGTGCCCCGTGATCCGGCTAAGAATCTGGAAGATCTCGATCAAAGGAAGATTACGGTAGCCCAGAATATATTTTTCGCCGATTCCCCCTTTTTGCAGGGCCAGAATATGTCCCTCGGCGACATCTTCCACGTCAACGAGGTTTAACCCTGTATCAATGTAGGCAAACATTTTCCCTTTCAAGAAATCAACAATCATCTGTCCCGTCGGAGTCGGTTTGACGTCAAAGGAGCCAACCGGAGTGCTGGGGTTGACAATCACAACGGGCAGACCTTCTTTCGCGCAATCAAGGGCGATCTGCTCGGCCAGAAATTTCGAGCGTTTATAGTGGCCGGTCATTTCTTTCAATGAAACCGATGTGTCTTCATTGCCCGGGGTGCCGTTGCCGGAGTTGCCTAATGTCCCGACCGTGCTGGTGTAGACGATTTTTTCGACGCCGGCCTGCCTTGCCGCCTCAAGGATATTTCGTGTGCCGTCCACATTGGAACGGTACAACTGGCGCGGATCGGGCGCCCAGAGGCGGTAGTCGGCCGCCACGTGATAGAGGAAGCGGCACCCTTTGAGCGCTTGACGTAACGAACCGGGATCGGTCAGGTCGCCGTAACAGATTTCGACTCCCAGTTTCCCAAGGTTGTTGAGGTGGCTAGTCTTTCGAACTAAAACTCGGACTTTTTCTCCTCGTTCAATGAGTTTTTGAACAAGGTGTCTGCCGACAAAGCCGGCGCCGCCTGTGACTAAGGTAGGGGACATAAGGTAGGAGACTGGCCCCCTTTTTTCGGCCGTATCAGCCACGCCCAAAGAAACAGCCCGATCGCGGTCCAGACTAATTCGCGGATCCGGCGAATGAGGGCCAGCGCGATTCCGGTCGCCGCTCCGAAACCAAGGCCTAACGAGATAAAAAGACTCCCTCCTTCTTGAGTCCCCAGGGCCGCGGGGACTAAAAACGAAAGAGCTTTCACCGTTTGCCAGAAACTTTCAAGAATCCACGCTTGGCTCCATGACACAGGGACTCGCAGTAGTTGTAAAATCAAATAAATCTCAACCACCCCCGCGGCCCAGCCCAAAAAATGGAAGAAGATGGAAATCAAAAACCGCCGAGGATTATTTTTATAGAACGAGACGACTTTCTGATCCAGCCGATGGGCGGCAAACAAAGAACGCGTTCTCGTCCGGCCGGCGGGGAACCAGCGCGTCAGGAGGATTCCGCCGCGCCGGAGGAGTCCTTTTTGCTGGGCGAACCAGAAAGAGAAACAAAGTAAGGCGCAGAGCAGGACCATGCCGATGAGAGATTGTTTTAAGTAAAGCGGAAGAGAAAACCGCCATAAGGCGGTCACAAGCCCCGAAAGAATCAGCCCAGCCAGGCCGATGACAAAAGATGTTTTAGCGACGAAGAGAGAAGCTAGTCCATCGCTCCAAGAAACGTCATGGCGGTTTTTCAGGATTTGCGCTTTGACCGGCTCTCCTCCGAGGGCGGCGAAAGGGGTGACATAATTAATCGCTTCTCCGGCAAGCCGAGAGCCGAAAAGACTCCGCCAGCGGAACGATCGGGTAATGTTTTTAGGAAAAGAGAAATGCCAGCCCCAAGTATCGAGAGCAAAAATAACGCCGTAAAATCCCAGGATGATCCCTAACCCCCAGCCGATCGTTTGGATTTGGGTCCAGAGTTTTTCGACGCCGACCGAATGGACCAGGAATAGAAACAGTAAAACGCCGGCCAACAGCAAAAAAATCCTGAACTGTTTCATCGGCTCCGAAGGACTTTCGCGAGAGTTTCTAATAACCGCGTCAGCTCAGAATCCGGAATTTTTCCCATATGAGCGATTCGGAACATCTTCCGCTTGAACTGGTTTTGCCCCGCGTAAATGACAAACCGCTCTTTCTTCAGAGAGTGGTGTATTTTTTTATAAGAAAATCCTCTGGGAAGAACCAGAGAGGTTAAAGTGTTCGAATAGAAATGACGGGGGAGGAGGTATTTTAACCCGAGACTTTCGAATCCGTCACGCAACAGGTTCGCGCGGCGGCGGTAGGAATCCATCCGCCCTGAAAGAGTCTCTGTCAGGAATTCATCGAGAGCGGCGTTGAAAGCGGAGAAGAGCTGTACTGCCGGCGTGAAGGGGGTGTCTCCTTTTTCTTGGAGGGTCCAGCTGTTGCCAAGGTCGCAATAGAGAGAACCCACTTTCTTTTTAGTCAGGTTCTTCAAGAGAGCCCTCTTCGCGACGACGAAAGAAAGCCCGGGAAAGGCGTGGAAACATTTTCCGGCGGTTCCGACGCAGAAATCGATGTTCTCTTTCTCCATGACGATGGGATCGGCCCCCAAACTGCTGATGGCGTCAATGGCGAAAATCTTTCCGTGCTGTTTAGCCAGTCCGCCAATTTCTCCCAGAGGATTCAGCATGCCGGTGGAGGTTTCGTGATGAGTCATGGCGACGGTTTGAATGCGGCGGTCCTTTCTCAGCGCGCGGCTCAACGAATCCAGAGCGATCCTGCGATCGTAGGGGAACCGGAGGACCTTTGTTGGGATTCGATGCCGCCGGGCGATATCAACAATCCGGTCGGCATAGATGCCATTGGATAGAACCAGAAGCTTGCCGCTGGGCCGCGATTTTACGGAAGAGACATTCGCGCGACAGGCGGCAAGAATCCCGGCCTCCAGAGCGGCAGTCCCAGAGCCGGTTAAGACCGTCGCGCTGTAATCGGAATTTAAATTTAAAACGCGGAGAATTTTACTGCGCACTTGTTGGAGGAGTTGCGAGAATTCTTCCTCTCGATGGCAGATATCCGGCAGCAAAAGCGCCTGGCGGACTTTTTCAGAAACATTCACAGGGCCTGGATTGAGGAGGACGAAATTTTTCATGACAAGAGCGCGTTCTTCAAGCGATTCGTCATTTCTTCTGGCGTCCACGATACTCTGGGAGAGGCCGATTTCTCTCTCTCGGAGGTTTCTTTGTCGCCGGCGCATTTGATCAAAAGGAATCGGGCGCCCCGTTTCTTAAGGAGATCTGCCGCTGTCTTTTCGAGCGCGGCGATAGAATCAACCCTGGCAGCGCCAGGGTACCCGCAGTCGGCGGCCAATTTTTCAAGAGGAACTTTTCTTGAATAAGTCCACTGGCGCCCGGTCGAGGCGTAACTCTCATTGTCGAAAACCACGTGAAAGAAATACCCGGGTTTTAAGCTTCCCACCATCGGCAATATGCCAAGCCCCATCAGAAGGGCGCCGTCTCCGTCGAAGATCACCACTTTCTTTTCTGGAGAGCAGGAAGTAATTCCGAGGCCGATCGCCGGCGCCAATCCCATGGATCCGATCATGTAAAAGTTTTGCGGGCGATCTTT
>CAYJQR010000019.1:0-6943 GCA_964372345.1 uncultured Planctomycetia bacterium
ATAAGACAAGAGGATCTGATCTTAAAGAAGATCCACGCAAGTATTACCAAACGCAGCTTGATTGTTACTGTTTGATTTTAGAGTCAAGTGGCCGCAAGACAAACAGAAGTTTCAGAAAATGGAATGGTAAAGTTTCATGTTGAGCCGTTTAAGATAGAAACCAGCATTGAATCAGCTAAGAAAGTATTTAAGGACGCCGTGCTTCTATTGGGACAAGGAATGCCTAAGCCGAATCCAGCATGTGAGTATTGTCATTTAGTCACAGCGCGAAAACCCGAATCGCAATAAGGAAAATATGCGGTCTCTACGGGGTCAAATCTGGACATGAGACATTTCTTGGTACGATGGATCAGGGGTTTATAAGTTTTACGACCTGACAAGAGAAGAAATCGAAATTATTAGAGAGAGAGAAATTCGATGGTGCATAAAGAATCGGAAACAATAGAGTTTAAGAAATCGACCGCGGAGCTTAAGGAAGCCGTGATATCTATCGTCGCCATGCTTAATAAGCATGATCAGGGAGAGGTATATTTCGGGATCGCGGATGATGGGAAAGTCGTCGGTCAGGACATTGGGCGGATGACGATCAAAGATGTGACGCAGTCGGTGGTGGATAATATAGAGCCGAAAATTTTTCCTAAGGTCGAAGCTCGCAAGGTTGACGGCAAAGAGTGCATCGTTGTCGAGGCACAAGGTACCAACAGTCCCTATTTTGCTTACGGCCGGGCCTATATCCGGGTTGGCGAATCGGACAAAGCTTTGAGCGTCCATGAAATTGAGAAGCGCATTTTAAGCAAAAAGAAGTTGTTTTGGGAAAAGGAGATATCCGAAAAGACGCTTAATGACGTTAATGAGGAAGCGGTTAAGGAATTTATGCGCAAGGCTAAAACAGCCAAACGCATCAATTTTGAATTCGTTGATGTAAAAACGACATTGCATAAATTGCACCTTTTGGATGGGGGACGTTTGTTGCGCGCGGCCGAAGTTCTGTTTTGCGATGACAATCCATTGGAAGTTCAGGCCGCGATCTTTGCGGGCATAGACAAGCTGACCTTTTTGGATATCAAATCGTTCAAGGGAAACCTTTTTAGCTTGCGTCAGCAAGCTGAGGTCTACGTTAACGGGAATATCAAGTGGCGCGCTGAAATAAAAGCAGGGCCCCGCAAGGAAATCCCGGAAATCCCTGTTGAGGCAATCCGGGAAGCCGTAGGTAATTCTTTATGCCACCGGGATTATTCCAATCCCAAGGGCAATGAAGTGGCAATCTTCAAGGATCGCATTGAAATTTATAACCCTGGGCTTTTCCCGGAAGAAATCAATCCGGAGGACTTCTTTTCCGGCCATGAGCATTCAATTCTACGGAATCCCTTGATTGCCGAGACAATGTATAAGTCCAAGGATATTGAGCGCTGGGGAAGCGGCATCAAGCGTATTCATGATGAGTGTGTAGCCGTAGGCGTTCAGGTTGATTTTAAGCGGCTTAAGACTGGCTTTGTGGTGATTTTTCACCGGCCAAAGTGGGAGGAAGGCGAAGGGCTGGAAAGTGGTCAGAAAACTAGGGAGAAAACTAGGGAGAAAACTAGGGAGAAGATATTGCGTCTCATACGAGAAAACCCGGTAATAACGACTTCTGAGCTTGCTGAGAAATCTGGTCTTACCCTCAAGGGAGTGGAATGGAATATCGGCAAGATGAAAAAAGAAAGACTTATCAAACGCATCGGGCCTGATAAAGGTGGGCACTGGGAAGTGGCTGGAGTTTAAGGTATAGATGGCACGATTAGGTTTTTGCTTTATAACCTGAAAGTTGACGCGAAGATATCGGCGGGAGCAAAAATACATATTACGTTCTGGTGACCGAATACGTTCGGCGGAAATTTAGCGGAAGTGAATTCCCGCAATTTTGAACGGTGAAAGCCATGGAGAGCCACGGCAAGTCTGCGGGCAAGTTATTGACTATCTTTAGCAAGTATGTTAACTTGGAATCCGAGATTTTTAGCTCTTTACTGGCTTTTGCCCATGTTATTCTTGAGGGGCAGCCATTGATGAATGGCTGAATTTTTAGAGCTCCCACTTTACAACCAATTGTATTACTTGAGGTTGTGGACTTCATCTAGAGTCAACATTGGGCAGTTCTGCTTCGCCCCCACTGCTTGGCTTTGCGCCAAGCAAAGCCGTGGGGGCTTCGCAGGAATTAGATAGACGAAGCAGGACAGCGAAATGAGGGTTAAATGAGACGTTGTTCATTCTGCGGGTATCTGGAACGTCGAGAAGAACAGAGGCGGTTTTTTACCGGTCTTGACGGAACTTTTGTCTGCGACAGCTGTGTCAAACTTTGTCACAAACTGGTCGCCGAAGACGAAAAAGTCAAAAGCGTCTCCAGCGAAGAATTCTGCCCTAAAGTCTCCAGCCCCGCGGAAATTAAGAAGGCGCTGGACGAATATATCATCGGGCAGGAGCGTCCCAAGATTCAGGTGGCTGTCGCGGTGTACAATCACTATAAGAGGATTTTAGCGAAGAACGAACGCCCCACTGACGTGGAGTTGGAAAAATCGAATGTTCTTCTCATCGGTCCGACCGGGTCCGGGAAAACGCTGGTCGCCAGAACACTGGCGAAAATTTTGAACGTTCCCTTCGCTATTGCCGACGCCACCACGCTGACCGAGGCCGGCTACGTCGGTGAAGATGTTGAAAACATCCTGGTCCGCCTTCTGCAGACAGCCGATTATAACGTGAAAAAGGCGGAGTACGGCATTGTCTACATTGATGAGATTGATAAGATCGGCAAGACTCATGAAAATGTCTCCATCACCCGGGACGTCTCTGGCGAGGGAGTTCAGCAGGCGCTGTTGAAGATGCTGGAGGGGACTACCGCGAACGTTCCTCCGCAGGGGGGGCGCAAGCATCCCGAGCAGAAGTATATCCAGATGGACACGACGAATATCCTTTTCATCTGCGGCGGGGCGTTTGTTTCTCTGGATAAAATCATCGCCAAGAGAATCGGCCATCGTCTGATCGGATTCCACAAAGAGGGAAATAATGTTCTGTCCAGGAAGACGGCGGATCTGCTGGATTTAGTCGAGCCGGCGGACCTTTTGAGATTCGGCATGATTCCAGAATTTGTGGGACGCCTTCCGGTGACCGCGACGTTTCATCCCCTTGGAAGAGAAGAACTGGTTGAAGTCCTGCTCAAACCGAAGAACGCGTTGATTCGTCAATATCAGAAATTCTTTGACATGGAGGGGGTCAAACTGGAATTCACCCCGACTGCCGTGACGCGAATCGCCCAGAAGGCGCTCGAGAAAGAGACCGGCGCCAGAGGATTGCGGGCCATTCTTGAAGACGTGATGCTGGAGATGATGTATGAACTCCCCTCGTCGAAAGACGTGCGCGAATGTTTGATCACCGAGGAAGCGATTGACGGCGAAGCCAAACCGATTTTGATCCGTCAGGATGAGGAACGTAAAATTGCGTAGAAACCGGAAACGACATAGAATCGCGGCGGTTGTTTTGGCGGCGGGGCGCGGCGAGCGGATGGGTTCCTCAGGGGCCAAGGCGATGGAGCCGGTTCTGGGCAAGCCGATGCTGGAATGGGTTCTCGCGCGGATTCAGGAGCTGGCGATTCCTGCGGTATTTGTCGTCGTCGGGCACCGCGGCGGTCAGGTTAAGAAATACCTCCATGGAAGAAAAGGAGTTCGCTCTATCCGCCAGCGGCGGCAGATGGGGACGGCGGACGCCGTCAAAGCGGCGATCGGTTCCGTCTCCCAGTGGGATACTCTTTTGGTTCTGTGCGGCGACACGCCGCTCTTTCGAACCGAGTCATTGGCCCGTTTGATTGAAGAACATCGCCGGCAGGGGAATGTGGCGACGTTTCTTTCGGCGGAAATCCCCGATCCGTCGGGCTATGGGCGGGTCGTCCGCCGGGGTGAACGAGTCACTGCCATTGTGGAAGAAAAGGATTGCTCTCCGCAAGAGCGGTTGATCCGGGAAATTAATTCGGGGGTTTATGTTTTTGAAAGAAAGATTTTGGCGGAAGGGCTTCGTGAATTGCCTCCCAGTTCAACAGGGGAGTTTTACATTACCGATTTGATCCGCGCCTGGGGGAGGGAATCGCTTCCTGTCAACGCCGTCAAATTGGACGATTATAACGAAGGATGGGGAGTGAATTCTTTTGAGGATCTGGTTCGAGCGGCTGAGATTTTAAAAAACCGGGTCCTCGACCGATGCCGCCGTCAAGGGGTCAATCTCATAGACCCGGCGACGACCTCTATCGCCGACGGGGCGTTCATCGGAAAGGGATCGGTGATCTATCCTTGCACCCTGATTGAGGAGGATGTTGTGATCGGGGAGGGATGCCGCATCGGTCCTTTTGCCCGCATCCGCCCTGGTTCGCGCATTGAGTCAGGGGTTGAGATCGGCAATTTTGTGGAAGTGACCCGCTCTACAATCGGGTCTGGGAGCAGAGTCAAGCATCTCAGTTATCTGGGAGACGCGGCCATAGGAGCGAAGGTGAATATCGGGGCCGGAACCATCACGGCGAATTTTAACGGCAGAGAAAAAAATACCACCGTCATCGGCGATGGAGCGATGATCGGGAGCAATACCACTTTGGTGGCCCCTGTCCGTGTAGGGAAGAGAGCGGTGACCGGGGCGGGATCGGTTGTTTTGAGGAGGAAAAACATTCCTGAGGGAGGCGTGGCGGTGGGAGTGCCGGCGCGCTTACTTAAGGAAAGGCGAAACGGACGCTAGCATGAGCCCAACAGATCGTTTGACCATTTTTACAGGAAACGCGAATCGGAAACTGGCGCAGGATATCTGCGGTTACTTGGAAATTCCTCTGGGGGACGCGGCCGTCGGCTGCTTCAGCGAAGGAGAAATCCACGTGAAGATCAACCAGGACGTCCGCGGCCGGGATGTTTTTGTGGTACAACCGACGGCGCCGCCGCTGCCGAATGATCATCTGATGGAACTGCTCATCATGATTGACGCTCTGAAAAGAGCGTCGGCGCGGAGAATCACGGCGGTCATTCCCTACTTCGGTTACGCGCGGCAGGACAGAAAGGACCAGCCCAGGGTCCCGATCACGGCAAAGCTCGTCGCCAATCTGATCACCACCGCCGGCGCGGACCGAGTCCTTACCATTGATCTTCACGCCGGGCAGATTCAGGGATTTTTTGATATCCCGCTCGATCATCTGTTCGCGATTAATATCCTGACGCAATATTTTATCCCGGCCAAACTCAACGACATTGTCGTTGTTTGCCCGGACGTCGGAGGGGTCAAGATGGCGCGGGCTTATTCCAAACGGCTCAACGCGGGCCTCGCCGTGGTGGATAAGAGAAGAATCAACGATTCCAAAACGGAAGTCATGAACATCATGGGCGAGGTGAAGGGAAAGAACGTGGTTCTTGTGGATGATGTGATCGCCACGGGGAGTTCTGTCCTGGAGGCGGTGGAAGCGTTGAAGCAGGAAGGGGCGAAAGAGGTCTACGCCGCCATTACCCACGCTGTTCTTTCCGGGAACGCCGTCGAAAAGATCGGCCGCTCCGCGTTGACCAAGCTGGTCATCACCGACACAATTTCTCTTGATCCAAAGAAAAAAACGGATAAGATAGAGGTTCTTTCGGTCGCCGACCTCCTCGGAGAGACGATTCGAAGAATCCATAACGAGGAATCAGTCAGTTCACTGTTCGATTAAGAAAGGAATAAAAGGGCTCCAGCGATGAAACAGGTCAGCTTAAGCGTGAAGGTTCGAGAAAGCAAAGGGAAAGAAGTGAATAAAAAATTGAGACAACAGGGATGGATCCCCGCGGTGGTCTATGGTCGTTCCAAAAAGCCGCTCTCTTTGGAAGTTCCGGCCAAAGAATTCACGAAGGCCTTGCGCGGAGCGGCCGGATCCAACGTCATCATCGATCTGTCGGTGGCGGATCAGGCGAGTGAAACCGCCAAGAGAACCGCGCTGATTAAAGAGATTCAACAGCATCCTCTTTCGGGCGATGTTCTGCATGTTGATTTTCACGAGATCTCTTTAACGGAGGAGATCAAAGTCGCCGTCCCGATCGTTTCTAAAGGGGAAGCCGTCGGCGTTAAAATGGACGGCGGGGTTCTGGATCACTCCCTCTGGGAACTCCAGATCTCCTGTTTACCGACGGAGATCCCGGACCGGATTGAAGTGGACGTCACCGATCTTAAGATCGGCAGTTCGATCCATGTGAGAGAGTTAAAAACTCCCAGCGGCGTTAAAATTCTGACGGACCCCAATATCTCTGTTTTTTCAGTGAAGCATCCAACACAGGAAATCGTTCCTGAGGCCGCGGCGGAAACGGCGGCGACGGAACCGGAAGTGATTCGTGAAAAGAAGGCGGAAGAGACGACGGTCGAGGCGCCAGCTGGCGGAAAAGAGGGAACTAAGCCGGCGGCTCCCGCGGGGCCGGCGCCGGCGAAAGAAAAGAAAGAGGGAAAGACTGGTTAAGGTTATCGTTGGACTGGGGAATCCCGGCAAAAAGTACGACCAGACGCGGCACAATGTAGGGTTCCTCGCGATGGAGGCGCTCCGCAAGAGCTGGAAGATTGGGCCGGCTAAAAAGGCTTTTAGTTCTTTGATCAGTGAAGGAAGATGGAAAGACCAGGAGTTGCTTCTTGTTCAGCCGATGACTTATATGAATCTTTCGGGAGAAGCGGTTCTTGCACTGGTCCAGTCCCGCCAGGCGGATTTGAATGATTTATTGGTGGTCTGTGATGATCTGGCTCTTCCGTCCGGGGCTGTCCGGTTGAGAGCGGAGGGGAGTTCAGGAGGGCATCACGGTCTGGAATCCATTATCACCCGGTTGAACAGCGAAAAGTTTCCCCGGCTGAGGATTGGAATCGGCCCGTTTCCTCCCAAAAAAGACACTATCGAGTTCGTGCTGGATCCTTTTCAAAAAGGAGAACTGAAAAAAATCGAAGC
>CAYJQR010000019.1:7043-24035 GCA_964372345.1 uncultured Planctomycetia bacterium
CTATCGAGTTCGTGCTGGATCCTTTTCAAAAAGGAGAACTGAAAAAAATCGAAGCAGTGTTAGAAAAAATTCCTGAGATCTGCCGGATGTGGCTGGATCAAGGGATTCAGAAAGCAATGAGCACGGCAAATTCAAAAGAATTCATACCAGACAAGGGGACAAAAAGACCATGAGAGGATATGAAGGAATTTTTATCGTGAAACCTGAAGCGGAAAAAGAAGAACTGAATCGTCTATCCGGGCTGGTACAGGAAACCAT
Organism: uncultured Planctomycetia bacterium; assembly: GCA_964372345.1. Lineage (GTDB taxonomy): Bacteria > Omnitrophota > Gorgyraeia > JACOVV01 > JACOVV01 > JACOVV01. The sequence continues at coordinate 7,302 of CAYJQR010000019.1, forward strand.
TGCCAAGAACGGAGGCCAGATCATTAAGGTAGACCTGTGGGGGCGGCGTCCGTTAGGGCACCGCATTAAGAAAAATATGGAAGGACAGTATATCTATGCTTGTTTTAATCTGGAACCGTCAAAGGCCGGGAAGTTGCAGCAGAGCATCCGCCTGCAGGAAGAGATCCTGAGGGCGATGGTCACGCAAATGGGATCGGATCCAGCGAATCCAGTAGGGGCTTCTCCGGCGCCGATGACGGAGAAAGGGGGCTAAGGATGGCGGACTTGAATAGAGTTTTTTTGATCGGGAATTTAACGCGGGACCCAGAGATGCGGTCTCTCTCCAGCGGGACTTCCATCGCTTCGTTTGGGCTGGCGATGAACCGCGTTTACACCGCGCAAAACGGCGAGAAGAAAGAAGAAGTTTGTTTTGTTCGCGTCGTTGTTTTCGGAAAACAGGCGGAAGCTTGCGGGCAGTACCTGAGTAAAGGCAAGCCGGTTTTCGTCGAAGGGCGGCTGCAATACCGTTCTTGGGAAACCGAGGGACAGAAGAGGAACTCCCTCGACGTGGTCGCGGAGCGAGTCCAGTTCCTCGGCGCCAGAAGTGGTTCGACTTCGCTCACCACAGGCGGCGAGGGAAGTTCTTCTCAATCGAAAGTAGAACCGGCGGAAGAGACAGTCCCTCAAGAAGCGGCTGAAACAGGGAGTCAACAGCAGGATGATCTCCCATTTTAAGGAGGTAGTCTAGTGGCTTTTATGAAAAAAGCGAAGTCGAAGAAATTCGGTAAGTTTAATAAGTTTGGCAAAGGGGGCAGAGACGGAGATCGTGAGAAAAGCGACAGAGACGGCGGCCGGGACGACGGAAAACTGCGTTTTATCCGGAAGAAGGTCTGCCGGTTTTGCGGCGAGAAAATCGTCGGGATCGATTACAAGGATACGATCCGTCTGATGAAATTCATCAGTGAGAGAGGGAAAATCATCCCCAGCCGCGTCTCCGGCAATTGCGCCAAGCACCAGCGGCTGCTGGCGAGGGCGATCAAGCGCGGAAGACAGATCGCTCTGCTTCCATTCACGCGTTAAATCAAGAGAGGGTATGTTGTCATGATGATGGAACTCATACTGACTCAGCCGGTCAAAGGGCTTGGCAAAAACGGAGACAAAGTCAAGGTCAAAGATGGATACGCTCGTAATTTCCTGATCCCCGGCAAATTGGCGCTTGAGGCGACTCCGCAAAATCTGGAATACCACCGTCAACAGCAGAAAAAAGAGCAGATTCGCCTGGCGCGGGAACGCCAGCAAGCGGAGGAACTGGCTAAAAAAATTTCGCAGGTTTCCTGCGCTATTTCCGTTGAGGTTGGAGAGAGTGACCGCTTGTTCGGGGCCGTGACCGCGCAGGATATCGCGGCGGCGGTCAAAGAAAAGAGCGGTGTTTCTTTAGATAAGCGATGGATCGAATTGGACGGACCGATTAAGCAGCTAGGTGTTTTCACCATCTCTGTCCGACTGCATCCAGAGGTAAAGGGCCAGCTGAAATTATGGGTGGTTAAGAAATGATCCTACCAGCAGAAAGAGTGCCCCCGCAGAATCTGGAGGCGGAGGCGGGGGTCTTAGGGGCGATGTTGTTAGAGGAAGCGGCAATCAGCGAGGTGGTTGACCTCTTAGAGTCCGGGAGTTTTTACAAAGAAGCCCACCAGAAAATATTCAGCTGTATGGTGGCTCTCTACAGCGAAAGACGTTCCGTTGACGTCATTACCCTGACAGACGCTCTCCGTAAGAGAGACGAACTCGATTACGCCGGCGGAGCCGGTTATGTCGCCGAGCTGGCTGCGGCGGTCCCCACGGCCGCCAATGTTCGTCACTACGCCAAAATTGTCCGGGATAAAGCCGTGGCCCGCCAGTTGATCCGCACGGCGACTCAGATCGTCACCGATAGTTTTGAGTTCGCTTCTGATGTTGACGCTCTATTGGACAGGGCTGAAAAAACGATTTTTGAAATCGCGATGAGGCGTGTCGACAGCACTTTTGTCCCTATTAAAGAATTGATCAAGGACAGTATCGAAACCATTGATGAATTGTACCAGCGTAAGGCGCACGTCACGGGGCTGGCGAGCGGGTTTAATGATATTGACGTCATGACCGCGGGATTGCAGAAATCAGACCTGATCGTTATTGCGGGCCGCCCTTCGATGGGGAAAAGCGCTTTTGTCTGCGGCATCGCCGAGCACGTGGCTGCGGTTGACAAAAAGCCAGTCGCTTTCTTCAGCCTTGAAATGTCCAAGGAGCAGTTAGTCCAGCGGCTGCTCTGCTCTTTCGCCCGCGTGGACGCTCATCGCGTCCGGACCGGATTTCTGGGGCAGTCAGACTGGCCCAAACTGACCAACGCGGCCGGCAAGCTGGCGGAGGCGCCCCTTTACATTGACGACACGCCGTCTGTTTCGGCTCTTGAAATTCGAGCCAAAGCGCGGCGGTTGAAATCTCGCTTCGATATTCAACTGGTCATCGTTGATTATCTTCAGCTGATGCGGGGGCCGGCGCGCATTGAAAACCGGCAGCAGGAAATTTCGGAAATTTCCATGTCGCTGAAAGCGCTGGCGAGAGAACTGTCGGTTCCGGTGATCGCCATCAGCCAGCTTTCCCGCGCCGTTGAATCGCGCTCCGACCACCGCCCTCAATTGTCCGACTTGAGAGAGTCGGGAGCGATTGAGCAGGACGCGGACGTCGTCATGCTGTTATTGCGCGAGGAATATTACGCGCCCACCGAAGAAAACAAGGGGAAAGCGGAAGTGATTATCGCCAAACAGCGAAACGGTCCCGTCGGTTCCGTCGAGCTGGCGTTCCTTAAAGAGATTACTCGTTTTACGAATCTGGCAAAGATGGAGTATAATACTACCTCATGACTTTTCATCTAAAGAAGGTTGGATTTTTCGCGGTTTTTATTTTTCTAGTTTTAATTTTACGGGGGAGTGTTCAAAACAGCTGGGCCGAAGAGAAAGCTGAAGAGAAAAAGGTGAAGGCGGTTCAAATTCAGCAGAATCGGAGAGTCAGCAGTTCGGCCATTCTCGCGAAAGTCAGGACAAAAGCGGGAGAACCCTTTTCCCAAGTCATTCTCAACGAAGACATCAAGCGCCTCTACGGAACCGGATTCTTCAACGATGTCAAAGTAGACTTGCAGGATCAAGACGACGGAACCGTGGTGACCTTTCTGGTGTTGGAAAAACCGGTCTTGAGCAAAATCCATTTTAGCGGCAACAAAGTTTTCCGCGAGAAAAAATTGAAGGAGACCCTCCATTCAAAAGAGGGAACAGCGCTGGACCAGCAGCAGTTGGCCGAGGATTTGATTGAGATAGAAAATAGATACAAGAAAAAAGGGTATTCCAAGGTAAAGATCGCTTCTGGATTGGAGACCGATGAAAAGACCGGCGATTCTGAATTAACCCTGACGATTGAGGAAGGCCCCCGGGTTAAAATCCGCCAGATGAGATTCACCGGCAACCATCATTATCCTGTCAAGAAATTGATGAAATATGTCAAGACCCGCAAGGATACGTTGCTGACCTCCGGTATCATCAAAGAAGAACAAGTCAGGACGGACATCGAGCGGTTGAAGGCTTACTATGAAAGCCAGGGGTATCTGGATGTGCAAATTAAGGAAGAATGGGAGGAAAAAGACAAAGGGAAATCGTTGATTCTTATCTTTAATATTACGGAAGGGGACCGATATTTCGCGGGGGATGTTTCGGTCAAAGGGAATGAGCTCTATCCGGCCACAGAGCTGCAAAAGCTAATCCAGCTTTATAGCGGCGAACCCTTCAACCGCGACAAGGTCCGGGAGGACTTAAATCGAATTAAGGAATTTTATTACGATCGGGGCCATATTTTTGCCGACATTGACGCCGGCACCGTGGTGGAACGGCAGATTGTCAATTTGACCTATAAGATTTCCGAGAAAGAAGTGGCGTATGTCGGTAAAATTGATATCCGGGGGAATACTAAAACCAAGGATATCGTCATCCGCCGGGAATTGAGAATTAAACCGGGCGAGCGGTACGACGGCAGTAAAATCCGGCGAAGCAAAGAGCGTCTCTATAACCTCGGTTATTTCGAGGAGGTTTCTTTTGACACCGAACCCGGCAACGAAGCGGCCAAACGGGATTTAGCGGTTTCCGTGAAAGAGGCGAAAACAGGGGAGTTCAGTTTTGGCGCGGGGTTTAGCTCGGTTGACAAACTGCTCGGTTTCGTCGAAGTGGCCCAGAATAATTTTGATATCGGAAATTTCCCCGCGTTCACCGGCGGGGGACAGCGGCTGGCGGTCCGCGCGAATGTAGGAACTGTCCGTCGGGATTACGATCTTAGTTTCACGGAACCGTGGATTTTCAATCATCCCGTGTTGTTTGGGTTTGATGTTTACAACCGGACAACCTTGAAAGGGAGCGACATCGGCTTTGGTTTTAATGAAGGAAGACGGGGAGGGGCTTTAAGACTTGGAAAGGAATTCCATGAATATCTCCGGGGGGACATGATTTACCGCTTGGAGCGGGTCTCGATTTCCGACGTCAATTCTAACGCGACTAATGATCTCAAACGGGAAATAGGGAATAATACCGTGAGCAGTCTCACTACAGCGCTCACGCTGGACACACGAGATAACGTTTTCAGTCCCACGCGGGGATACACGGCGACCGGGTCGTTAGAAACAGCCGGCGGCCCCTTTGGAGCGGATAAAGATTTCATCAAGGTAATTTCTTCCGGGTCTCTCTATTTGAGCACATGGGAGAAATGGATCCTGGAGTTTCACTTAAGGGGGGGATGGGCTTCGGAATTTGGCGATAGTAAAGACGTCCCCATTTATGAACGGTTCTTCGCGGGGGGCGCCAACACCATTCGCGGTTATCGCGAACGACGGATCGGCCCCAAGGACCCAAACACCAACGATCCCGTCGGCGGAAAATCAATGCTGATCGGGGGTTTGGAGTACACCTTTCCTATCATCGAAGTCCTCAAAGGAGCGGTTTTTTACGACACGGGAAATGTGTGGCGCAGAGCGGGAGATATTGGCAAGGGAACTTTCCGGTCGGCCGTGGGGACGGGAATACGCGTCAAGACTCCGATCGGGCCGGTGAAGCTCGACTGGGGATACCCATTGAATCCACCCAGCGGAGAACGTAAAAAAGGACGTTTTCATTTTAATATCAGCAGGGGTTTTTAAAGGAGGAATCATGAGAAAACTTTTAATGGTGATGTTGTTGGTTGCTTTCGCGGGGCAGGCGTCGGCGGCGGTGGAGACAAAGATCGCCTATGTGGACGTCGGCAAGGCTTTTGACGAATACCAGAAAACCAAGGATGCCGACGGTACCCTTGAGAAAAAAGGGCAGTCCAAGCAGGACGAGCGAGAAAAGAAAGTTAACGCGATCAAGAAATCAAAAGATGAATTGGCGCTGCTCAGCGAGGACGCCCGCAAAAAGAAGCAGACCGATCTTGACCAGTCGCTCAAAGATTTACAGGATTTTGATTCCAAAGTCCGGGACGAACTCAGAAGAGAAAGAGACAGCATTGTGCGGGATATTTTAAAGGAAATTGACGAGATTATCAGCGATTACGGGAACAAACAGGGATACAGCCTGATCTTAAACGACAGAGTCCTTCTCTACGGGCGGCAGGATATGGATATCACCGGCCAAATCATCCAAATCTTGAATGAGCGATACAAGAAAAAATAACCTGTGAGGGAGCGAGGAAGAGTGAAAAGAACCTTAAAAGAGATCGCCCATCTGATTGATGGGGAAGTTGTCGGCGATGGGGACGTGGTGATCACCGGCATCTGCGGGATTAAAGAAGCTGAGGAAGGAGATATTACTTTCCTGGCCAATCCCAAGTATCTTCCTTTAATGCGGCACACCAAGGCGAGCGCCATCATCACTTCGAGCGACGTCAAGGAATCGCCGCGCCCCATGATCCGGACCGAAAACCCTTCATTGGCTTTCGCGAAAATGGTTGGGCTGATGGCGCCCAATGAAATTCGTCATCCAAAGGGAATTCATCCAACGGCGATCATTGGAAAAGGGGTGATGCTTGGGAAAGAGGTCGCGATAGAACCCTATGCCGTCATTGATGATCACGCGGTCATCGGAGATGGGACGATCCTTTACATGGGGGTTTATATTGGACACCACACTAGAATCGGAGAAGGCTGTCTGATCTATCCTCATGTGACCATTCGCGAACGAGTCACTGTGGGGAACCGTGTGATTATTCACAGCGGGAGCGTTATCGGCAGCGATGGTTTTGGTTTTTCAACGGTGAAGGGAGCGCACCATAAAATTCCTCAAATCGGCACAGTCATTATTGAGGACGACATCGAAATCGGCGCCAATGTCACGATTGACCGCGCCCGCTTTGACAAAACATGGATCAAGAAAGGAACCAAGATTGACAATCTGGTTCAGATCGCGCATAACGTCGTCGTTGGGGAGAACTCGGTGATTGTTTCACAGACGGGAATTTCCGGAAGCGCCGAGATTGGCAACAACGTCATTCTGGCCGGGCAATCGGGAATTGTGGGGCATATCACGATAGGGGATAACGCCGTTATCGCGGCCCAGGCCGGCGTGACGAAATCAGTTCCAGCGAATACCTGTGTCTCCGGCTATCCGGCGAAACCGCACAGACAGGCGAAACGGCTGAACGCGGCGATTCAGCGTCTGCCGGAACTGTTGAAGACGATTGCGGACCTGCAGAAGCGGATTGAAGAACTGGAAGCCATGCGGGTAGAAAAAACTTGACAAGTAGTTTTTATTTTACTAAAATATTGAAAATGAGACTCAATATCAATATTGACAGCCAGAATCCCTGGAGAGGTTTTAAGGAATTCCTGAAGAAAAAGGGGATGAAGATTACACGCCCAAGAGAGGTTGTCGTCAAAGAGGCGCTCACGGTTAAAGGGCATTTCACGGCAGACGATCTCTGGGTGAGGGTCCATAGAAAGGACAGAACCGCCTCCAAGGCGACGGTCTACCGGACACTACAGTTATTGACACAGAGCCGGTTAATCGAACCGCGGGATTTCGAGCAGGGGAAGCTCTACTATGAACAGATGGTGGGACATCACCATCATGATCACTTGATCTGTCTTGAGTGTGGGAAGATTACGGAGTTTGAAAACCAAGAAATTGAGGAGCTTCAAGAGAAGGTCGCTAGAAAATACAGCTTCGTGATCGCGTCCCACAGCCACAAAATGTACGGCACCTGTTCCCGGTGCCGGCAGGGAAAGACAAGGGAGAAGGAGCATGTTTTTAAAATTAAGTTCTGACAGGGAATTTTTTATTTACTCAGTATTGAGAATGAGTCTCAAAATCAGATAAATGAAAAACGGAGAGGAGCATCTAATGAAAAAATGGGTAGGAATGGTCGTTGTGGGCTTTCTGTTGACGGAGGCTACATTTGTTCTGGCTCAGCAATCAAGCCAATTAGAGGAGATTACGGTAACGGCCGTGAAGAGAAAGACCAACACTCTGCCCGATGTGGAAGGGACAAAGGTCTATTCAGGCAAGAAAACCCAGCAGATTGATTTAAAGGAACGTCCTGCCGTGGTCAATAACAATTATCGGCAGACCTTAAACAAAACTCCCAGTTTATTGCTCAGTGAGGAGACAACTCCGCTGGTCAGTTTTGGCTATCGGGGATTGGATCCCCACCGAACCCAATTTACACAGGTCCTCAAGGATGGAGTTCCTATTCACGCGGATATGTTTGGGTATCCTGAGGCGTATTACACGCCACCGCTTCAGTCCGTAGAGAAGATGGAATTCATCCATGGCGGAGGCGCGTTGCTTTATGGGCCTCAGCCGGGAGGGGCGTTGAATTATGTGACGAAAAATCCGGTGGGGGATAAACCGTTTGAATTTTACAGCGAGAACAGCGCCGGAAGCGATTCTTTCTATTCCAACTATACCAGTATCAGCGGGACAGTCAACCGGTTAGGATATCTGGGGTATGGTCATTATCGCGAGAGCGACGGTTTCCGCGCTTCTAACAGCGATTTCGAAGTTTTAAACGGATCTACCAAGATGGTTGTCAAGCCGGACGAGAGTACTCAATGGAGCTTGACCTACGATGGCTACGATGAGGAACATGGCGAACCGGGTGGTTTGACGCGCGCTAATTTCGACGCCGATCCTCACCAGACGACACGTTTGCAGGATCGCTTTCGATTGGACCGCCATTATGGTGTCCTGAATTATCAGCAGGAGATTTCACCGGAAACTCTATTAGAAGCCAAAGTGTTCGGAGGGTATTACAAACGTTTCAGCAAGCGCCAGCGGGGAGGAGGATTTGGAACGCTCCCCTCAGGGGGTAATGCTGGCACCAACACCATCGAGACGCAGGAGTTTTATACCATGGGTGTTGAACCGCGAGTTCGATATACCTACGATGCCTTTGGCGCCACTGAACACACGCTCACAGGAGGAGTCCTTTTTTATCACAGCGATTCTCCAAGAATCGATGAGAGAGGATCAACTCCCGATGCCGAGACAGGGACCGTACGGTTAGACACTGACAGGACGATGAACTATCTGTCTCTTTTCGCCGAAAATCGTTTCCAATTCAACCGGCTTTCGGTGACTCCGGGAGTTCGTTTAGAAAACATTTGGCAAGAGGTGACTGAAAAGATCAATTCGGATAAAAAAGACGCCGGGACTCCACTGGGAAGTTCCGAAGAATTTGACTTTGTTCCGCTCTTTGGGTTGGGACTTACCTATGAATTAAAGCCGGAGATGCAATGGTATAGTAACTTCTCTCAAGCGTATCGTCCGAAAATCTTCACACAAGCGGTCCCCACCGATGGAACCCGGATTGTCAACAATGATCTGGAAGAGGGAAAATCGTGGCAGTATGAAGTAGGGTTGCGCCACAATCCTACAGGTTACTGGGGATGGGACGCGAGTTTATTCTATATGAATTTTGAAGACCAGATCGGAAACGACGCTAATACCGTTGCCAATATCGGAGACGCCGTTCACCGGGGAGGGGAACTGACAACCCAATTCGATCTGGTCGGCTGGTATGACGCGGCTCATGGAACTCATACCGTAGATAAGGTAGGATCAGTGAATCTTTACACCAGCGGTATGCTGCTTGACGCTGAGTTTGTCAAAGGTTCTGCTGACGGCAATGAACCACAGTACGCCCCCGCTTATCTAGTAAAGGGAGGAGTGGATTATCGCCTGGCGGAGAAGGTCAAGGTCAATCTGGGAGCGACGTTCTCAGCCAAGCATTACGCCGATGACGCGCATACTCCTAATCGGTTTATTCCTTCTTATAAAATATGGGATTTAACCAGCGAGTGGAATGTGGCGGAGGCGTTTAAGGTTTTTTCTGGGATTAACAACTTGTTTGATGAACACTACTACGCTAGGGTTCGCGGAGATGGGATTGATCCGGCCGCGGAGCGGAATTTCTATGGCGGAGCCACGCTGAAATTTTGACAGACAGGGTTCAGGGTGCAGGGTTCAGAAAAAATTTCTTTGCTTTCACTGTACGCTGTCCCCTGAACGCTGTCCCCTGAAGAATGGATCTTAGGAGTCAATCATGATCGAACTTATCCAAAAAGGCGGGCCGGTAATGTATCCGTTACTGGTCTGCTCGTTTCTAGCGGTTGCTTTTATCACGGAGCGGCTTCTCTTCTGGTGGCAGCAGAAGCGGCGGTTTTGTCCCAGGGAAGTGGACCAATTTCTGGAACATCTGCGCCATGGACGTTTGAAAGAAATGCTCAAACAAGGAGAGGGATCCCGTGATTCCATCGTGGGGGTTCTGACAGCTTCGCTGAATCATGGAGAAAGGGTTTTGCATGACGCCCTGGGATTGGAAGTCGACCGCGCGGTCGAGGCCACTCAAAGAGGACTTCGAGCGATTGATACCATTGTTACCTTGTCTCCGTTGCTGGGAATTTTTGGAACTGTCACGGGGATTATCCAGTCGTTTGATTTGCTGGGGCAGGCCAGCATTGCCGATCCTCAAGCGGTCAGCGTCGGCATTGCCCAGGCGTTGATTACCACTGCGGCAGGGTTAGCGATCACGATGCCGAGTATTATCGCTTACAATTTCTTCTTATCGCAAACTGAGCGGTTCACTTTCCGGTTGGAAAAATACGCGTATGAGTTTGAAATACTGTATTCACAATATCAACAGAAAAAACACGGAGACCCGTGATGGCTTACGGCCGCTGGCGAAATAAAATGAACACCCAGAAAGCCAGAGTGGAAATGATTCCTCTGATGGATTGTATGTTTCTGCTTCTCTGCTTTTTCATCTACGTGACGATGTCCATGGTAGTTCAACGGGGAATTTTTGTTGATCTGGCAAAAGCGAAGACGGGAGAACTGGTAAAAGAGCAGGAGGAAAACTCTCTGTATCTGACAGTCAGCCGGCAGGGAGAGTTTTTCATTGATAAAACGCCGGTCACCGAAAATGGACTTCCCCAGAGAATTCGCCAATTCCGCCAGCAGCACAAAAGCGGCGCTGTGGTCATCAATGCTGACAAGGGAACAACTCACGAAAGAGTGATGAGAGTTCTGGACTTAGTCCGCCAGAACGGAGTCGCGCAGGTGGTTTTTAATGTGGAACCCCTCTCCCTCTCCCCTAAAGGGAGAGGACTGGGTGAGGGGGAATAGCGATGAATCGAATTCAATTGGCTTTTCTGGTCTCCGGCATGATACACCTAGGGATATTCACGGTTGGAGGAAATTTTCTGATCACATCGCCCGCCGTTGAAGTAACACCTGGAAAAACAAGGATTCAAGTGGTTTTCAGAGAACCAACACCTGAGCCCGAAAAGAAAATTTCCCTTCTGGCTCCGGCGTCTATCGCAGAAGAAATGAAACTTCCTGAACCAGAAAAGGAGATAGAAAAGATCGAAATAGCTCCTTCGGTGGAGATGCAAGGGGCGCAATATAAGGAAGTGGATTATGCCAGTAATCCTCCGCCTCTCTATCCTCGGATAGCGGTCCTGCGGAATATTCAGGGAAGAGTATTGCTCTCTGTGGAGGTCAGTGAGCGGGGGGCGCCCACTGGAATCAAAATAGAACAGAGTTCCGGCCACGACATTTTGGATCAAGCGGCGGTGGAAGCGGTGCTGCGGTGGAAATTCAGCCCCGCCCATTTAGGGAGGATGGCCATGAGAAGCCAGGTCAAAATACCCATTCAGTTTAAAATTATTGAGAAACGCTAAAGGAGATATTTCATGAATGAAGCAACGGTTGCGGCAACGTTTCTTGTTGTTTTCCGGGAGGCGCTGGAGGCGAGTTTGATCGTCGGGATCATCTTGACATTGCTAGCTCGTTTAAGAGCGCAGCGATATTTCTCCCATGTTTTCGCCAGCGCGTTTGCGGCGATTCTGGCCAGTATGGGGGCCGGATTCTGGATGGTCACGTTGACGCGGTCGGCTCAAGGGCAAGCGGAAAAAATCATTGAAGGAGTGATTTCAATCGCGGCGTCAGGGGTGTTAACATACATGGTCTTCTGGATGGACAAACAGGGGAAAAAAATCAAATCGGATATCGAATTAAAAGTAGAGACTGCGCTTTCACGAAATGATTATCTGGCGATGATTTCTCTTCCGTTCTTTGCGGTTTTCAGAGAAGGGGCGGAAACCGTTTTGTTCTTGAAGGCGATTTCACTGCAAGGGGGAGGAGCGGTCTCCTTCTGGGGAGGTATTTGGGGGTTTGGCCTTGCGGTTTCGATCGTGGCGTTGATTTTCCTGGGAGGCAAGAAAATCCCTCTGCGCGCTCTATTCCGCAATACCGGATTACTGATTCTTGTGGTTGCCGCGGGATTATTGGCCTACGGTGTGCATGAATTGGAAGAAATCGGGTGGATCAACCCCATCATTTATCCGGTCTGGAATATCAATACGATTCTGAACGAAAAAGAGGGGATTGGATCTTTTCTGAAGGCGCTGTTTGGTTATAACGGGAATCCCTCACTGACCGAAGTGATTAGTTACTGGACGTATATCATCGTGATTTCAGTTTTGCTCAAAAGAAGACAAAATCAAGAAAATACGAAAATAAGTTCTCATTGAAGTCTCCCTCCAAAACGTGCTAACGTATTGAAATTGTGATACAATCGCCCAAAGAACAAATCCGCCGCCAGATGATGGCGCGGCTGAAAAAACAGTTATTTCAGTCCAGAGAAGAAAAAAGCCGTGTAGTTTTATCCAGAATAACCGCTCTGCGGGAGTACCGGAAAGCAAAGTGGTTATTTTCCTATGTCTCAATGGATTATGAGGTTGAGACAATCCGTTTGATTGAAAATGGGCTAGGGACCGGTAAAAGGATCGCGGCGCCGGTCATTGTGGAAGAGGGGAAAAGAACTGGGAGTTTTTTAATATCGGAAATTCGGGATTGTCTGAAAGAGTTAGAAATCGGGCCTTTTGGGATAGCACAACCCAAGCCGCAGTTTTTGCGGCCTGTGGACCCAAAAGTTTTGGAGATGGCAGTTATTCCGGGCGTTGCTTTTGGAAAAGACGGACACCGCCTCGGGCATGGGAAAGGATATTTTGATCGCTTTCTGCGGCAACTTTCTCTCAACTGCCTGAAAGTCGGAATCGGTTTTGATTTCCAAGTGATCCCCGAACTTCCGCACGAACCCCACGATGTTCCTCTGGATGTGATTGTGACGGACCGAGAGATAATACACAGTTCTTTGTCATTCTGAGCGAGCGAAGAATGACAGAAAGAATAAGAGGGATACTGCCATGATAGACGATTTTTCCTTGATTCGTTTCTGGGCTGTTCAGGTAGTCGTGGTCATGGGTGTGTTCATTCTTGGTTATTTCTGCCGCCGTTTTATCGGCGAAAGAAAAATTCGTCAGGCAGAGACGATCGCTAAAGAAATTGTTACCTCTGCGGAGCGGCAGGGGGAAGTCATCCGGCGAAACGCGGAATTGGAAGCAAAAGAGACTCAGTACAAAAACCGTCTCTTAACGGAAGAGGAGATAAAACAGCGGCGGCAGGAGATTACTGCCATAGAAGCGCAGTTAACTGAACGCGAGCGGCAATTAGACAGCAAAGCCGATCTCCTGGTTTCAAAAGAGGTCATGTTCACTGCCCGTGAAGATTCAACTGCGATGCGTGAAGAACATCTGGCTAAACGTGAGAAAGAATTAGACTCGTTGGTTGAAGATGAAAAATTCCGGCTCTCGACAATGGCTGGAATGACGGAGGAACAGGCCAAAGCGGCGCTTCTTGCCAAACTGGAGAGAGAGGTGCGTTACGAAGGGAATCTTTTAATCAAGCGGGTTGAAGAGGAGGCGCGCCAGGAGGGGGAACGGAAAGCCAAGAATATCATCGCGTTGACGATCCAGCGATTCGCGGCTGACCAGACCGCGGAGTCCACTGTGACGGTTGTGAACCTTTCCGGGGACGACATGAAAGGGAGAATCATCGGCAAGGAAGGGCGCAATATCCGGACTCTTGAAACAGCGACCGGGGTTGATTTTGTCATTGACGAAGCGCCGGATACGGTAACAATCTCAGGATTTGATCCTTTCCGCCGAGAGATTGCCAAACGTTCTCTGGAACGACTTCTTCAAGATGGAAGAATTCACCCCTCCAGAATTGAAGAAGTGGTTGAGAAGGTCAAAAGAGAAATGGATATCGCCATCAAAGAAGAAGGGGAAAAGATCGTCACCGATCTGGGCATTCAAGGGACGATTCATCCAGAGTTGATTCGCTTGATAGGGCGGTTAAAGTACCGGACCAGTTACGGTCAGAATGTCTTACAGCATGTTAAGGAAACGACGCATTTCATGGGAGTCATGGCGGGAGAATTAGGGCTTGATTTTCATCTGGCGCGCCGGATTGGGTTGCTGCATGACGTCGGCAAAGCGGTCAGCCACGAAGTAGAGGGCCCGCACGCCATTATTGGAGCTGATCTTGCCAAGAAGTATCAAGAAAGCGATCTGGTCATTAATGCCGTTGGCGCACACCATGAAGATATGGAACCGCAGACGATTTACGCGGTTCTGATCATGGCGGCCGACGCGATCAGCGCGAGCCGTCCCGGGGCGCGCGGGGACACGTTTGAAAACTATGTGAAGCGTTTGCAGAAACTAGAGGCGATCGCTGATCAACATCCGGGGGTCGAGAAAGCCTACGCTATTTCTGCCGGGAGGGAAATTCGAGTGATTGTGAATCCAACGAAAGTGGATGACGCGAATACTTATTTGCTGGCGCGTGAACTGAAACAGAAAATTCAACAAGGACTTGAATTTCCGGGGCAGATTAAGGTGACGGTGATTCGGGAAATGAGAGTCGTGGAGTTTGCAGGATAAAAAGGACTTATGCGCTTATTAATTATCGGCGACATCGTAGGAGAACCAGGACGGCGCGCCGTGGCTGAGATTGTGCCTCGTCTGAAGCGTTCCGAAAAAATCGATCTGGCGATCGGCAACGCGGAGAATGTCTCCAATGGAGCGGGGCTCCTTCCCCGTCACGCGGAAGAGCTCTACCGGGGAGGGCTTGATGTTCTGACCATGGGGGACCATATCTGGGATAAGAAAGAGATTCTGGAGATTATCTCAACCGACCCCCGTCTGGTTCGGCCGGCGAATTATCCTAAAGCAGTTCCGGGGCAGGGGGCGATCGTCGTCAAAACCTCTTCGGGAGAGAAAGTAGGGATCACTAACGTGCTGGGAAGAGTTTTTATGAGGCAGACCTGCGACTCTCCTTTTACTGTCCTGAAGGAAATCATCGCGGAACTTCGCAAAGAGACCCCGGTGATCATCGTTGACGTTCATGCCGAAGCGACCAGTGAGAAAGTCGCGCTCGGATGGTACTTGGATGGCCAGGTGAGCGTCGTTTTTGGGACCCACACCCATATTCAAACGGCGGATGAAAGAATTTTGCCGCTCGGTACGTCATATATAACAGATGTGGGGATGGTGGGGCCCTACGATTCGGTCATTGGCCGTAACAAAGAGCAAGTCATCGAAAATTTCCTGACCCAAATTCCCCACCGATATGAGGTGGCGAATGAAAATGTTAAACTCTGTGGAGTTATCGTCGAAGTTGACTCATCCACCGGCAAAGCGAAAGCGATCCGCCGCGTCCAGGAAGGACTTCAAAATGGCCGGTGAAACAATGCAACTACTTCCGCGCGAAAAACTGGTTGAACAGGGGGTCCGACAGCTTTCAGACGCGGAACTGCTGGCGGTTATTTTCGGCACAGGGACTTCCAAAGAGTCGGTTTTTACCCTTTCAGAACGGCTCTGCCGTTACGGCGATGGGTTTGGTTTTTCCTCTTTGCCGGCAGACATTTTCTCAAGAGAGTGGGAGCTTCCCCTGATCAAGGCCTGCCAGCTCCAGGCAAGCATTGAATTAGGAAGGCGTTTTTTCCAATCCCAAAACGGTGAGAGAATCATTCTCCGGACTCCGGAGCAGGTCGCTGAACATACGAAGGATCTTTTACCGTTGCAAAAAGAGGTTTTTAGAGGGCTTTATCTCAACTGCCGCAACCACCTGATTCATGACGAGTGGGTTTCAGTGGGGAGCGTGAACATGAGTTTAGTTCACCCGCGGGAAGTTTTTCAGCCGGCAATCCGGCATTCCGCCTACTCGGTCATTGTGGTGCACAACCATCCTTCCGGCGATCCCGCTCCAAGCGCCGAAGACCGTTTGCTAACTGATCGTCTTATCCACGCGGCCAAACTTCTGGGAATTGAATTTTTGGACCATGTGATTGTTGCTGGCGGGCGGTTTGTCAGTTTCCAAAGAGAGGGATGGCTTGGGAAAGAAAATGGAAAATGGAAAGTGGAAAGTGGAAAGTGGAAAATACTAGAATACAGGAATACCTCGAAGATAAAAAACAGCTCATTGATGAAGCTCTAGATCGGTATCTCCCGCGGGAGAATCAGTACCCACAGTCCATTCATCGGGCAATGCGCTACTCTGTTTTAGGAGAGGGAAAAAGGATCCGTCCGATTCTGGCATTAGCGTCGTGCGAAGCGTGCGGCGGGAAACTGGAAGAGATTCTTCCCGTTGCTTGCGGCGTCGAGATGATTCACGCTTACTCCCTCATTCACGATGATCTCCCTGCCCTTGACAACGATGATTTTCGAAGAGACCGTCCTTCCTGTCACAAAGCGTTCGGAGAAGCAACGGCGATTCTGGCCGGAGACGCCTTATTGACTCTTGGAATGCGGCTCTTTGGCAGGCCCAGTGACGCTAAAGTCTGCTGTGCTGTTCTGGAAACGATGGCTCACGGGGCAGGAACTGATGGAATGATCGGGGGGCAGGTGGTTGACCTGGAAGTGAAACCGCAGGACCGGGATCAGCCGACGCTGGAATACATTCATACGCGTAAAACCGGGGCGCTGATCGCCGCTTCCGTGAAAGCGGGGGCGATTGTGGCCGGCGCCGACGACGGCGCGGTTGAAAAATTGACACGCTTCGGTGAATGTATCGGTTTGGTTTTTCAGATTGTTGATGATATTCTGGATAACGAGGATTACGCGGTTCTTTTTGGTCCCGCGAAAGCGCGCCAGGAAGCCAGGCATTTAACCGATAAAGCGAAAGAGCAGATCACGTTTCTGGAAAAGCGGGGAGAAGTCTTAAACCAAATTGCCGATTTTTTGGTGGCACGGGTGGTGTAAATATGACGCTACTATATAACATTGCATAAATAAAGCTACATAAATTTATGTATAGGAATTTCAAAGTTATCGACGCTGGTTGCAGATAGGGGTAATTATCCACTGAG
>CAYJQR010000020.1:0-2904 GCA_964372345.1 uncultured Planctomycetia bacterium
GCTTTCCTCTGCGCTCGGAGGCTATACTACAGACTCTTACTCTTGATGTTTTAAAGAGCAGTGAGATTGAGGGAGAAATCCTTGACCCGAAGCAGGTGCGTTCATCTATTGCGCGGAGGTTAGGGATGGACATCGGTGGACTTGTTTCTTCTGACCGTCATGTTGACGGTGTCGTGGAGATGATGCTGGATGCTACTCAGAATTTCGATAAGCCCTTGACGAAAGACCGTCTGTTTGGCTGGCATTCGAGTTTATTTCCAACAGGGCGTAGCGGGATGCATAAAATAACTGTTGGCGCTTGGCGCAATGATAACCATGGCCCCATGAGGGTCGTTTCCGGCGCCGTCGGGCGTGAACGCGTACATTTTGAAGCGCCGGAGGCTGGCCGTCTTAACGGTGAAATGAAGAATTTCTTAAGCTGGTTTAATCAAACGATGGATATAGATTCCATGCTCAAAGCGGGTATTGCGCATTTGTGGTTCGTGACTCTTCATCCTTTTGAGGACGGCAATGGGCGTATAGCACGGGCGATCGCGGATTTGCAGATTGCGCGCGCAGATGGCAGTCGAGATCGTTTTTACAGTATGTCTGTTCAGATCCGTCAAGAACGAAATGCTTATTACGATGTTCTCGAGAAGACGCAGAAAAATACCGGTGTCACAAAGGCAGGAATTGATATCACGGCATGGCTTGAATGGTTTTTGGCTTGTTTGAGCCGGGCGCTTGGCACAACTGAAAGTACGTTAGCTGATGTATTCAAAAAAGCGCGCTTTTGGGAATCACATCCGTCCGGATCCATTAATGAGCGTCAGCAAATCATGATCAACAAGTTATTTGACGGATTTGAAGGCAAACTCACCTCTTCCAAATGGGCGAAGATCGCAAAGTGTTCGCAGGATACGGCTCTGCGGGATATTCTTGACCTTGTTGAGAAAGGTATTCTTATTAAAGATTCCGCAGGCGGACGTAGCACGAGTTATTTGTTGAAAGACCTGTAAAAGAACTCGGCATTGGTGGGATCATTACCAACCCCCAAGAACTAAGCCCACCGTATAACTCGTTAACATTACTTGAGTTGACATCCGTTCTCCCTATTGGCATGATTATGTGTTGATGAAAGAACGGTTGCTTGCGGCTATTTCTTCAGGATCGGGCGTTGCTCAGATTTCCAGTGTTGGCGTCGGCCCTGTAAAAATCAAAAAGCGGGGCTTCTGGTTTGTGCTGGACTGCGAACTGATTGTCTACGGCACCACGGAGCCCGACGCGGCAGTCACCATCGGCGGAAAACCGGTCCAACTTCGTCCGGATGGGACATTCACGCTCCGGTTTGCCCTTCCGGATGGAAAGATCGAACTGGACGCCCACGCTTGTTCTGCCGATGGTTTGGAGGAGAGAATTATTAAGCCAGTCGTCGAACGAAACACGGAACGGGCGGCGCCAGTTCTGAGAAAAGAGGCAGAACAACAAAATATTCCCTCCCCTTTGTAGGGATTTCATTCGGGCTTCGCTGGAAGTCTGCTGAATTGAATTAAAAAGGTTGGAGTGTTACTTCAAAAAATAACCGCCATATTCTGATCTTCCCGCCCATGCATCTCTTTTCTTTTCTCTTCTTGCCTCTTGTCCCTTTCTAATGCCTTGCGCGTAACTTTGCGGCACTTGAACCGAATCCTCTTCTGTAACTGAAAATTTCAACTCTGTTTTTATTGGTTTACTGGATAAAGAATCCCCGTACATATAATATCCTTGATGGTAACCTTTTTCATAAGAGAGTGACCCAGGAGCGGCTTTCTTCGACCATTCCCAGATAGTCCATCGAGTCGAAAAGAGAAGAGCACGTTCTAAAGGAGGATTTTGGAAGAACTTCAGGTTCTCAGTGGATTACACTAAAGATTGATTTTAAACGATCAAATCGCAACGTATTCTTGTCTCTTCTATTCTTTGACTTTTCACCTGGTTGCAGTATAATAAAAGTTCCATGAAAACTATCGTAGTGGGTGGTATTTCAATAGGTAACGGCAATTCTGTTCCTCTGATCGCGGGTCCTTGCGTGATCGAAAACGAAGCACAGACCCTTCGCCACGCGGAGAGATTGAAAAAGCTCACGGAAGGACTTGGGGTTCCGTTCATCTTTAAGTCGAGCTATGACAAGGCGAACCGCCTCTCGGTGAAGTCCTATCGCGGCCCGGGGATTAAAGAGGGGCTTAGGATTCTTCGTAGAGTCAAAGAGGAATTTGCGCTTCCGGTCTTGAGTGATATCCACTGTCAGGAGGAGATCACTCCGGCGGCTGAGGTCTTGGATATTTTGCAGATTCCCGCTTTTCTCTGCCGCCAGACCGATCTCCTAATAGCGGCGGCCAAAACCGGCCGGGTGGTGAATGTCAAAAAAGGACAGTTCATGGCTCCCTGGGACATGAAAAATATTGTGGAAAAGATAGAGAGCGCGGGGTGCCAGAAAATTCTTCTGACCGAGAGGGGAGCCAGTTTCGGTTACAATAACCTTGTCAGTGACATGCGTTCGATTGTGGTGATGCGGGAGTTTGGCTATCCGGTGATTTTCGACGCCACTCACAGTGTTCAATTGCCGGGAGGAGCCGGTAATTCTTCAGGGGGACAGCGGCAGTTTGTGCTTCCTCTGGCCCGCGCCGCGGTGGCGGTGGGATGCGATGGCCTGTTTCTCGAAGCACACGAAAATCCCGATCAAGCTCCCAGCGATGGATCGAATATGGTAGATTTCTCCATGCTGGAGGAATTACTCATTCAGGTAAAGGCAATTACAGAGGCGCTGAAAAAAATGGGGACAGCCCCCATTTTTTAAATTCATGAAGAATGCAATCGAATGCGCTAAACGGGTTCTTCGCATCGAGAGCCAGGCGATTGAGCAGCTCATTAACCGGATAGGGAAAG
>CAYJQR010000020.1:3004-23964 GCA_964372345.1 uncultured Planctomycetia bacterium
GTTCTTCGCATCGAGAGCCAGGCGATTGAGCAGCTCATTAACCGGATAGGGAAAGAGTTTGACAGAGCCGTGGAAATGATCTTTTCCTGCAAGGGAAAAGTGGTGATCAGCGGCATGGGGAAACCGGGATTGGTCGGGCAAAAAATTTCCGCCACGCTGGCGTCCACAGGGACGCCGAGTCTTTCCCTGCATCCCGCGGAAGCGATTCACGGTGATCTGGGGCGGGTGACGGCGGAAGACATTGTCATCATTCTTTCCAATAGCGGCGAAACTGAGGAAATTGTCCGTCTATTGCCGATGGTTAAAAGGATCAGCGCTCGGATGATCGCGATGACGGGAAACCCCCAATCAACACTTGCCAAATACAGCGATGTGGTCTTGAATGTGAGTGTTCAAGAAGAGGCCTGCTCCCTGGGACTCGCTCCTACCGCCAGCACGACGGCGATGCTGGCCATGGGGGACGCGCTGGCCGTGGCATTGGTGGAGAAAAGAAATTTCAAAGAAGAGGATTACGCTTTTTTCCATCCCGGCGGGAGCCTGGGAAAAAAACTGGTCTTGCGGGTTGAAGAAATTATGCGTTCCGGCAAGGAGCACGCGGTAGCGGATCACCAGACTAAAATTAAAGAAGTTCTGCTGTTGATCACTCAAGCCAGAGCGGGAGCGGCCAGCATTGTCAACGGGAACGGGAAGCTGGTCGGCATTTTTACCGATGGGGATTTGCGCCGCCATCTGGAAAAAGATCCCGATCTTTCAAAAAAGAAAGTCGCGGATGTAATGACCCCTCATCCCGCCGTGATTACCAAGGACCGTCTGGCGGCGGAAGCGTTGAGAATTCTCAAAGAAAAAAAGATTGACGAAATTCCGGTCGTGGACGAAGAGGGGCGGCCGATCGGTTTAGTGGACGTCCAGGATTTATTGAAGGCGGGATTGGTGTGAACTTTGACTGGTGACTGGTGATTGGTGACTTATCGGAACTTAACCCTGGAGTCGTGGAGCGGGCAAGAAAGATAACGCTCTTAGTTCTGGATGTGGACGGCGTCCTCACGGACGGTAAGGTGTACTACGGTAATTACGGGGATGAATTGCAGGCGTTTAGTCTTCAGGATGGGATGGGAATGGTACTGTGGCATCAGGCAGGTCTGCAATCTGTGATTGTCAGCGGGCGGCGTTCCGGCATGGTCAAACGCCGCGCTAAAGAAATGCGAGTCGCCAAAGTTTTTCAGTCTGCCGGCGATAAAGAAAAAATCTATTTGGAGATTCTCCAAAACATGGGAAAATCAGATGAAGAGGTTTGTTTCGTGGGAGATGATTTAGTGGATGTTCCCCTGCTTCGAAGAGCCGGGCTGGCGGTGGCGGTTGGCAACGCGGTCGCAGAGGTCAAGGAGTCAGCGCACTACGTCACGGAACACGCGGGCGGCAATGGAGCGGTCAGGGAAGTGATCGATTTGCTGCTGAAAGCGAATGGAAAATGGGAGAAAGTCACGCACGATTTCCTCAAATGAAGCCACAACTTACGGAACCCTTCGGCTCTGCTCAGGGTAAACTCCGTGACGTAAGTTGTCTGGCTGAATTTGACCCTTGACATTTTTCTTGGTATACGGTGGGTTACTTTTGTTATATCTTAGGATGTAAGGACCAAAGACGATATTTTGGACATGCAAGAAATTTATTGGAACGTTTGAAAGAACACAATAAAGGTAGAGTATGGTTCACTCGTAGTAGGAGGCCTGTTAAATTGGTTTACTTCGAACAATATGAGTCGCGATCAGAAGCATTTAGACGTGAGCAACAGTTTAAGAATGGCAAGACTAGGGAGGAAGCGATTGATAAACTCATTCGAGAGTTTAACCAAGAAAAATGTCAAGGGTTTAATTCGCCCCCGCCGTTTTGATTCGCTTTTGCGAATGCAAAACGAATCAGTGGGGGCTCATTGAAGGAGCTAACCATGGAAGAGACCCAGTTTCAGACACAGCTTCAACAGTTAGTGGATGAGATCGAGAAACAAGATCCCCAGCAGAGACAAAAAGGAATGCAGCTTCTGATCCGGCTGTATGACTTGAGCAAAAGTCTGCATAGGACTCTTGATCTGGATGAGCGCCTTAAGTTAATCATCCAAAAAGTCGCTTCCCTGATGCAGGCCCAGAGAGTTTCTATCATGTTAATGGACCGGCGCGGCGGTGAACTGTACGTGCGGGTCGCCGTCGGGATGCCAGAGACGGTAATTCCACAGGCCAAGGTCAAATTAGGGGAGGGAATCGCCGGATGGGTGGCGGCTTCCGGGAAACCGCTGTTGGTGAAAAACATCAAGGAAGACAAACGTTTTGTTTATCGCGACGGCTCCGCGTACAAAGACGATTCTTTTTTAGTGATGCCGCTCAGGACGCAGAATAAAGTGATTGGATTAATCAATGTGACCAATAAAACCGACGGAGGGAGATTTAGCGAGCTGGACCAGTCAATCCTTGAAGGGGCGGCGGATTCTCTGGCGGTCGCGATCGATCAGGCGGTTCGGTATCAGGAGGCGAGTAAAATCGCCAAGGCAAAAGTAGATTTTATCACCGTGGCAGGTCATGAACTGCGTACCCCTTTGACGGTTATTAAGGAGACGATCTCCCTGGTTCGGGATGGAATTTTTGGCCCGTTGAATGAGATGCAAACCCGTTACCTGGACCGGACAAAGAATCATGTTGACCGGCTCGTCCGTCTGGTCAACGAACTGCTGAGCATCGCCCGGCTTAAGGGGGACACTGTCCCGATGCAGAGGACTTACTTGGACCTGGCGGCCCTGATCCGGGGGACCGTCGAGTCGTTCATTCCTCAAGCGGAGAAAAAAGAATTGCGGTTGAGCTTCGACGCCGATTTATCACTTCCAAAAATCTGGGGAGATTCTGATAAGTTGATTCAGGTTCTCGTGAACCTTATTTCCAACGCGATTAAGTTTACTCCCAAGGGAGGGATCGTTTCCATTCATGCCGGACCCGAAGAGGGCGCATGGGTACTCATTCGAGTGCAGGACAGCGGCTGCGGTATCCCAAAAAACAGGCAAAAGGAAGTCTTTGACCGGTTTAAACAGTTGAAGAGTTTCGCGAAAGAAAAAACGGAGGGGCTCGGTTTGGGGTTAGCGATTGCCAAGGAAATTGTCGAGCTCCACAGCGGACAAATTTGGGTCCAGAGCGAGGCGGGGAAGGGGAGCGCGTTCTTTGCGCGTCTCCCCATTGACGCGAGAGCGAATAGAAAAAATGAAGAGATCCAAAAAGATGAATAACTTTTTAGGGTTATTCTTGATTCTTTTTCTGAATCTTCCCGGCGCGTTTGCCCAGGAAAACGCTCCGGAGGCTGCCGCTGTTTCTATCGCCAATCAACCCTCCAGTATGGAGAAACCAAAAGAAGAGGCAAGTGGAGCCGACGCGAACCAGGAGATTTGGAATTTCTCGCTTTCGGGACACGATCCTACCGGAAATAAAAAATGGGAGGTCAGCGGCGATACCGCGAGCGTATTTTCGGATGATAAAATCAATCTGACTGAAGTGAAGGCGACCTCTTACGATTCTTCGGGGACGTTTACTTTAAATTCGAAGGAAGGAGTTTTTGATAAGGTTGGAAACAATATCCAGCTTAAGGAAGAGGTGGTTGGGCAGTCGAGCGACGGAACAAAATTCAGATCCGACCACGTCAATTACAAAGCCGAGACGGGAGAGATCGAAACGGACGCGTTCGTCGAGATAGAGCAAAAGCAGATGCGGACTTTCGGGTACGGCGCGAAAGCGTACCCTGAACAGAAGCGCCTTGAACTGGAAAAGAACATCACGGTCGTCGCCAGGCCGTCAACCACGATTACCTGCAGAGGGCCGTTATCGATTAATTACAAAGACCAGCTGGCGGTTTTCGAAAATGAAGTTCGAGTGATTGATCCAAGGGGCGAAATCACCAGCGACAGGATGGAGGTTCATTTCGACAAAGATCTTGAAACGATTCGGTTGGTGGTCGCCACGGGAAATGTGCGTGTTGTTCAGGGGGGGAATGTCACTCAGAGCGATCGCGCCGAGTATGACGTGAAAGAAGGGAAAGTGACTCTTTCACAGCAGCCCCAGGTACAGGTTGCGCCCCCCAATGAATAAAACACCGCTGCTCAGCGCGCATTATTTGAGGAAGTCCTATGGGGCCCGCTGGGTGGTAGGGGGGGTTGATTTAGACGTCAATCGGGGAGAGGTGGTCGGGCTTTTAGGGCCCAATGGCGCGGGGAAAACCACCGTTTTCTATATGCTGGTCGGCTTCGTCAAGGCGGATGAGGGAAAAATCCTGTTTGAAGACGAAGAAGTGACGTCGCTTCCGATGTACAAAAGAGCGCGGCGCGGAATGGGGTTTCTGCCGCAGGAATCTTCTGTTTTCAGAAGATTGACGGTGGAAGAAAATATTTTGGCGGTTTTAGAAACACTTCCCCTGACGCGCCACCAGCGATTGGAACGGTTGGAAAAACTGCTGGAAGAGCTTAACCTTGCTTCTCTGGCGAAAAATCCCGCGTACACGTTATCCGGCGGGGAGAGAAGACGGTTGGAAATTACCCGCGCGATGGTAATAGAACCTCAATTTCTTCTGCTGGACGAGCCGTTCAGCGGCATTGATCCGATCGCGGTCGCTGAGGCTCAGGAAATCATTCGTGGACTGAAACGCAAAGGGCTTGGGATTTTATTAACTGATCACAATGTTCGTGAAACCCTGGCGATTACCGACCGCTCGTATCTGATGGCGGATGGAAAGATCATTATTTCAGGCACTTCGGAGGAGCTGATCAACGATTCCAAAGCCCGGGAGATTTATTTGGGAGAAAGATTCTAGCGATGATGGAACTGCAAATTACCGGGCGCCATCTGGAAGTCACGGAGGCCATCCGGTCGTATATCGAGAAAAAGATTAAAAAATTAGAACACTTCAGCCATCGGATTATTTCAGTTCACGTCATCCTGCAGATCCAGCGGTTCAATCATATTGTTGAGATTACTGTGAGGGGGAAGGATCTGGACCTGATCGTCAAGGAGAACGCCGAGAGCATGTACGGCGCTTTCGACGAGGCGCTGGATCGTGTCGTGATCGCGGTAGAACGGCATGAAGAGAAGGAAAAGGGGCGTAAAAGAGAAAACCGGATAGCCCGTGAACGTCTTAAACAACGGGCGTCGAAACAACTCACGAGAGGCGGCAATGGCGCGTTTGAAAGTTAAAGTCGAATCCATCTCAGGGACGAGAAAGAAAATAACCGTGGAGGTTCCTCAAGAACAGGCAAGCCAGGGGCTTGAGGAGGCGTTTCGGAAAATACAGAGAGCCGCCGCTCTTCCAGGTTTTCGCGCGGGGAAAGTTCCCCGCCCTCTGATCGAGAAGAATTTCCAGAGCCATGCCAGGGAGGAGATGTTAAAACAACTGCTTCCCAACTGCGTGGATGAAGCGGTGCGGCAGGCTCATTTAGACCTCATCACGGTTCCCAGAGTTTCCGGTATTCAATTCCATGAAAACGGCTCTGTCGGTTTTCAGGCGGAGTTTGACGTGAAACCGGAAGTAAAGGTGAAATCCTACAAAGGGGTCCAACTGACGAAAACCAAGTTTCAGATAACCCAGGAAGAGATTGAGAAAGTGTTGAAGAATATCCAGGAGCAGAATGCCGAGTACCATGTGGTCGAAAACAGGGCCGCTCAAGAAGGGGACTACCTGGTCTGCGAGGTGACAAAAGCGTCAAACGGGAAGCCTTCTGAAAAACGCCAGCGCGTGTGGCTTTGCCTGGATAAAGCTCAGGATCCCGAAAAGATCGTGGGCCAGCTCCTCGGCGCGGCGGCGGGAGAGAAAAGGCGGGTCAAGGCGCTGGTGAAAGAAAATGAAACGGCGGAGTACGACGTTCACGTCCGGGAAATCAAGGAGAAGCATCTCCCTGTTCTGGACGACGCTTTTGCCAAGAATGCCGCCAATATCGAATCCGTTTCGGCCCTGCGTGAAGATGTCGAAAAAAAGTTAAAGGAAGAGAAAGAGCGTCAAATAAAGCGGGAATTAGAGACGGAATTACTCGATCATCTCGTTCAAGAATCGAAATTTGATTTGCCCGAGTCGCTGGTGCAGTCTCAGGCGGAACGGCTTGTCGAGGAGGCCAAACATCGGCTGCTCGCGCAGGGGTTTGGGCAGGCGCAGTTGAGTGAACAGGAAGATGCGATCCGTCAGAGGGTGAAACCGCAGGCGGAGAGGCAGGTAAAGATTTATTTCATCCTTCGGGAAATCGCGTTGCAGGAGAAGATGTTGGTTGAAGAGATGACTCAAGAAAAAATGATTGAATTTCTCTTAAAGGAAGCGAAAATAGTGATTAAGGACTTATGACACATCACAATAATGAAGGGGAGGAACCGGATATGAGCATTCTTATTCCAATGGTCATTGAGCAATCGGGACGCGGGGAACGGGCGTATGATATTTATTCGCGCCTCTTAAAAGACCGCATTCTTTTTATCGGGACTCCGATTGATGATAATGTTTCCAACATCATCATCGCCCAGCTGTTGTTTCTTCAAATGGAGGACCCTGAGAAGGACATCAACGTTTACATCAACAGCCCCGGCGGAAACGTGACCAGCGGTCTGGCTATTTATGACACGATACAGTTCCTTAAGCCGGACGTCTGCACTTACTGCGTCGGGCAGGCCTCCAGCATGGGAGCGCTTTTATTGACGGCGGGAGCCAAAGGAAAGCGCTTCGCTCTTCCCCACGCGAGGATCATGATTCACCAGCCGTGGGGGGGCGTTCAGGGGGCGGCGGCGGATATCAGTATCCAGGCAAAAGAGATACTGCGCCTTCGCGAAGAATTGAACGGTATTTTGGCTCAACATACAGGCCAGCCATTGGAACGGATCGAAAAAGACACCGATCGCGATTATTTCATGTCGGGAGACGAAGCCAAGGCGTACGGCCTGATAGACGAGGTCATCGTGACGCAGAAGGGTCAAAAGAAATAAATATGCGCACATATCTTTTAACGCCGGGGCCGACGCCGGTTCCGGAAACGATTCTTTCAGAGTTGGGGAAACCGATTATTCATCATCGAACTCCGCAATACCGTCAAATCTTCCGGGAGGCATCTCAAGGGTTAAAGATGGTATTTCAGACAAAAAACGATGTCTTGACTTTGACCTCCAGCGGCACGGGGGCGATGGAAGCGGCGGTCGTTGCTGTCGCCAATCCGCGGGACGAAGTGATCGTGATCCGCGGCGGTAAATTCGGCGAGAGATGGGGCGAGATTGCCGAGGCCTATGGAATGAAAGTGATCGCGGTGGATGTTCCCTGGGGAGAAGGGGTCAAGCCGGAGCAGATTCAACAGGCGCTCAAACAACACCCGAAAGCGGCGGCGGTTTTCGCGACTCTCTGTGAGACGTCCACCGGAGTTACTCATGATATTAAAGCGGTCGCGGCTTTAACTCGGGCCAGCCAATCTTTATTGGTGGTGGACGCCGTCAGCGGTTTAGGGGCGGATGAACTGCGCCAGGATGACTGGGGAGTGGATATAGTTGTCAGTGGCTCCCAGAAGGCGCTCATGCTTCCACCAGGCTTGAGTTTCGTCAGCGCCAATGAGAGAACATGGAAGCGGATGGAGCAGACAAAAACCCATCGTTTTTATTTTGATCTTCTAGCGTACAAGAAATCGTTGGCTGATGATGACGTGCCGTACACGCCGGCGATTTCGTTAGTGATCGGTCTTAAAGAAGCGTTGCGTCTTATTCAGGAAGAGGGAATGGAAAAAATCCTGCAGCGGCATCAAAAACTAGCGGCGGCAACCCGCGCCGGCGCCAAGGGACTTGGATTAGAACTCTTTTCAAAAACTCCCTGCAACGTTCTGACGGCGGTCAAAATTCCTCAGGGGGTTAACGGAGAAAAGGTCGTGAGTTATCTCCGGGATGAAAAAGGAGTCACCATCGCCGGCGGGCAGGCGGAAATGAAAGGAAAAATCTGGAGGATCGCTCACTTGGGAGCGATCAGTCAGTTTGATATCCTGGTGGCGTTTTCCGCTCTGGAGCTGGCGCTGAAAAAATTCGGCTATCCGGTGAAGCTCGGCAGCGGCGTGGCGGCGGCGGAGGAAGTTTTCTCATGTTAAAAGTTCTCATTGCGGACAAACTTGAAAAAGAAGGGGTGGATATTCTTAAAGCGGAAAAAGGAATCTTGGTGGATCTAAAGCCGGGGATTCCCGCCAAAGAACTGCTCCAGGTCATTAAAGATTACGACGCTCTCATTGTCCGAAGCGGGACCAAAGTGACCCAAGAAGTTTTGGAAGCGGGGATTCGGTTAAAAGTGGTTGGCCGGGCGGGAGTCGGTTTGGATAACGTGGACGTCGAGGCGGCCAGCAAACGGGGGGTGATCGTCATGAATACCCCCGGCGGCAACACGATTTCGACTACGGAACACACCTTCAGCATGCTGCTGGCTCTCTCTCGGAGCATTCCTCAGGCGAGCGCCATCCTAAAACAGGGGAAATGGGACCGTAACCGTTTTGTGGGGGTGGAGCTCTGCGGGAAGACTTTAGGAATCGTGGGCTTGGGAAGAATCGGGACAGAAGTCGCTAAAAGAGGAATCGCTTTTGGAATGAAAGTCATGGCCTATGATCCATTCCTCTCGAAAGAAAAAGCGGCCCAGATAGGGATTGAGTTGGTCCCGCTGGATGATGTGCTCAAGAATGCCGATTTTATCACCTTCCATACTCCGTTGACTCCGGAAACAAAGTATTTGTTGAATGAGAAAACCTTGCAGAAGGTCAAGAAGGGAGTTCGAATCATTAACTGCGCCCGAGGTGGGATTATTGACGAGAAAGCGCTGGCGAAGGCGATCCAGGAAGGAAGAGTGGCTGGCGCCGCTTTGGATGTTCTTGAAGAGGAACCGCCGAAAAACGGAAACCCTCTGCTGGCTTTGGAACAGGTCGTGATCACTCCTCATCTGGGGGCCTCCACCGAAGAGGCGCAGGTCAACGTGGCGATCGAAATTGCCAGACAGGTGAGAGACGCTTTGCTGGGGCGCGGGATTAGTAACGCCGTGAACGTCCCTTCCCTTTCCGCCGAATTGCTGAAAGAGGTGAAACCGTATTTGGAGCTTGGAGAAAAATTAGGAGCTCTGGAGGCGCAGCTGGTAGCCGGGCACATTAATCAGGTGATCATCCGTTACGCCGGAGAAGTCACTTCCTACGAACTGGCTCCGATCACGGTCGCGGTCATTAAAGGGATCCTGACGCCATTTTTGCAGGAGACGGTCAATTACGTGAACGCGTCGCTGATCGCGGCTGAGCGTGGAATTAAAGTGATTGAAACAAAATCGTCGGAATTAAAAGAATTCGCCAACTTCATCTCCGTGGAAATCCAGACCGACAAAATGAAAAAGTCGGTAGTTGGGACGTTATTCACCCGAGTGGATCCACGGATTGTCCGCGTGGACAATTTCCACGTGGACGCCTCGCCCTACGGTTATATGCTTTTCATCGCCAACCTGGATAAACCGGGTGTTGTCGGTCACACCGGAACGGTCTTAGGGGAAAACGGAATCAATATCGCCGGAATGACGTTCGGGAGAGACAAAGCCGGGGGTGAAGCGGTCAGCATTATCAACGTGGATAGTTTTGTCCCCGATCCGGTGATTCAAGAGATTAAGAAAAGTAAGAATATATTGGAAGTAAAGTTAGTGAAATTATGAACAGGTCACAAGGCACAAGTATTAACTCAAAGTCCTTAACTTGTGTCTTGTGACTTGTGACTTGTGACTAATATTTATGTCTAATATCGTCATTGTCGGCGCCCAGTGGGGAGACGAGGGAAAAGGGAAGATCATTGACGTCCTGGCCCGGTCTGCCGATTATATCATCCGGTTTCAAGGAGGGAATAACGCCGGCCACACGGTGGTCATTGGTGATCAGGAGTTTATCCTTCACTTAATTCCGTCCGGCATTTTACACCCCGGAAAGATCTGCGTGATCGGCAACGGCGTTGTGGTGGACCCGCAGGCGCTCTGCGATGAAATTGATGCTCTGCAAAAGAAAAAAATCACGATTGGCGCCGGCCTCAAAATCAGCGATCAGGCCCATCTTATTTTTCCCTACCACAAAATTTTAGATCAGCTGAGGGAAACCCATCTCGGGAAAAGCAAAATCGGCACTACGGGGCGGGGGATCGGGCCCTGTTACGTTGACAAAATGGCCCGGTGCGGGATTCGCCTCGCTGATTTGATGGATGACGAAATTTTTCAGGAAAAATTAGGGGACAATATCCACGAAAAGAACGAAGTTTTTCAGAAAGTCTACGGCCATCCTGGGTTTTCGTATGAAGAAATACTAAGATCCTACCAGGGTTATCGGGAACGAATCAAATCGTATGTCTGTGACGCGGTCCAACTGCTGAATGACGCGGTCGCGAAGAAGAAAAACCTCCTCTTTGAAGGGGCCCAAGGGACGTTGTTGGACGTGGACCACGGCACTTACCCTTACGTCACTTCTTCCAGCGCGACCGCCGGCGGGGCTTGCGCCGGAACCGGCATCGGGCCTTCCAAAATCGATCGAGTGATCGGCGTCGCCAAAGCGTATACTACCCGTGTCGGCGAAGGGCCGTTTCCGACCGAATTTGACGCGGCGCAGATGGAACGGATCCGCCGGAAGGGAAGGGAATTCGGCGCGACCACCGGCCGGCCCCGGCGCTGCGGTTGGTTTGACGCCGTGCTCGTTCGTCACGCCGTTTTAGTCAATGGCCTGGATGAAATCATCATTACAAAACTCGATGTTCTGGATCAAGATGAAGCGATTAAGGTCTGTGTGGGGTATCGGCATCAGGGCCGGCAATACGACCAATTCCCCGCCAATGGAAGAATCATGGAAGAATGCGAACCTATTTATGAAGAACACCCGGGCTGGAAACAGGAAACAGGAGGGATCAGTTCCTTTAAGGATCTGCCCGGCAACGCCAAAAAATATATCAAGCGACTTGAAGCGCTGGCGGGTGTCCCCATCAAAATGGTTTCAGTCGGGTCAAAGAGAGAACAGATCGTTTCCGTGTAATTTTAGTAAAATCGAAGGAGGAATGGATGTTATTTGTCAAGCCGCGAATCGCGCTGGCCGCTTTTTTGAATATGTTAATTCTTTTTCCTGTCACTGTTTTCGCGAGCGAAGCCGATCTTGCTATTCCCGATCTCCATGAGGGGAGTTTTGAGAAGTTCGGCGGGATCAACGGGTGGAACTTACTCTTCTACGGCGCCTGTATCATTGCCGGCACGCTCGGGATCAGTCTCTACCTCCGGGCGCAAATCCGGAAGCAATCCGCTCACAAGTCCATGCTCAACATCGCTGAAATCATCTACCAGACCTGCCGCACATATTTGATCCAGCAAGGGAAATTCCTGTTGATGCTTTTTTGCTTTGTCGCCGCGGCGATGAGTTATTACCTGTCGGGATTGCAGCAAAAACCGCTGGAAGTGACGGGGCTGGTTCTTCTGTTTACGGTCATTGGGATGGGTGGATCGTACGCCGTTGCCTGGTATGGAATCAGAGTCAACACCTACGCCAACGCCCGGACCGCCTTCGCGGCTCTGAGGGGCGTTCCATGGGATATTGTCAATATCCCGCTGCGCGCCGGCATGAGCATTGGATTGTTTTTGATTTCGCTGGAACTGATCATGATGGTCGGTATTCTTCTCTTTGTCCCGCGGGAAATTGTGGGGTACTGCTTCCTCGGTTTCGCGATTGGGGAATCGCTGGGGGCGTCAGCCCTTCGAATCGCCGGCGGCATCTTTACCAAGATCGCCGACATCGGTTCCGACCTGATGAAGATCGTCTTTAAAATCAAGGAGGATGATCCGCGCAATCCCGGTGTGATCGCCGACTGCACCGGCGACAACGCGGGCGACAGCGTCGGGCCGACGGCTGACGGTTTTGAAACGTACGGCGTCACGGGAGTCGCGCTGATTTCATTTATTACGCTCGCGGTGCGCGAACCGGATATGCAGGCAAAACTGATCGTTTGGATTTTCGCGATGCGATTTTTAATGGACTTTATGTCGGGCGTCTCTTACTTTGTGAATCAGTGGATTTCCAAGAAAAAATACGCTGGGCTTAAGGAGTTCAATTTTGAAGAACCTCTCACGCGGCTGATCTGGATCGCGGCGGTTCTTTGCATCAGCACCTCATTTGGAATGTCGTACATGCTCGTTGGTGACCTGCCGGACCCGACTCTCTGGTGGAAACTGGCGGCGATCATCTCCTGCGGGACACTCGCGGCGGTTTTGATTCCTGAATTCACAAAGGCTTTTACGTCGTCCCATTCGTCGCACGTCAAAGAGATTGTCACTGCGTCGAGTGAAGGGGGCCCCTCACTGACGATCCTTTCCGGAATCGTCGCGGGATACTTTAGCGCTTTCTGGAATGGGATCTTAATCGTGGGACTGATGGCCGCGGCCTACTTTGTATCGCTTCAGGGACTGAACCAGATGATGCCGCACGCCTCGATTTTCGCCTTTGGCCTTGTCGCTTATGGGTTCCTTTGCATGGGGCCGGTTAATATCGCGGTGGATTCCTATGGCCCGGTCACGGATAACGCTCAATCGGTCTTCGAGCTCGCGCAAACCGAGAAAATTCCGGGGATCCGGGAAGAGATCAAACGCGATTTCGGTTTTGACCCGGACTTCCAGCGCGGGAAACATTATCTGGAAACCAATGATTCGGCCGGAAACACGTTCAAAGCGACCGCCAAACCGGTCTTGATCGGCACCGCGGTTGCCGGGGCGACGACGATGATTTTCTCAATCATTCTGTTATTGGGGGAAGGGGTGAACGAATTCTTAAATCTCACCTCATCGCTTGTCATTCTCGGCTTCCTCTGCGGCGGAGCCGTTGTTTACTGGTTTTCCGGCGCTTCGATTCAGGCGGTGGTCACGGGCGCCTACCGTGCGGTCGCTTTCATCAAAAAGAACATCAATCTTGATCAAAAAGAGGCCGATCTTGAAGACTCAAAGACGGTAGTGCGAATCTGCACCGAATACGCGCAACAGGGCATGTGGAACATTTTTATCGTTCTCATGACGATCACGCTTGCGTTTGCTTTCTTCAATCCCTATTTTTTTGTCGCTTATCTAATCGCCATCGCCTGCTTCGGGCTTTTCCAGGCGATCTTCATGGCCAACGCCGGCGGCGCCTGGGATAACGCGAAGAAACTAGTGGAAGTGGATTATCACGAGAAAAACACCCCCCTCCACGCGGCGGTCGTCATCGGCGACACCGTCGGCGATCCGTTTAAAGACACGACGTCGGTTTCGCTCAATCCCATTATCAAATTTTCGACGCTCTTTGGGATGCTCGCCGTTGAAATCGCGATCAAGATGAATCCGGCAGTGAGCGGGTTGGTAGGCGGGATCTTCTTCTGCGTCGCGCTTTTCTTCGTCTGGCGGTCGTTCTACGCGATGAGAATTCCCCTTGAAAAAGGATGATGCTAAAATAATGTAGGGCTGATCTTGACAAGATAGCTCTTAAATTGTATACTTAGGTAGACAGATGGAGGTGCATTTAAATGTCTAAAATGATGCCAATCACCGAAGCGCGATACGAGTTGCCTCACTTGCTGGAACAATTTGAACGGCAACACGATACGGAAGCAGTGGCAGTGACGCGGCGAGGCAAGCCTGTTTTAGCAGTGATGCCTTGGGGACTCTATGAATCTTTGGTAGAGACGCTGGAGATCATGAGTGACCCTGAGTTGATGAAAGACCTCAGGAAAAGTATCCAACAGATCAAAACAGGGAAAGTTTACACTCACCAACAGGTTAAAAAGGAATTAGGTCTGTGACGGAGGTTCGGTATACTCTTCATTGGACAGAACTTGCGAAGGAGATGTTAAAGAAGATCACCGACCGGCGTATTCAAGAAGCGATTATTCAAAGAACAGAAGGATTAACTTACGAGCCGGAGAAACAAGGGAAACCTTTGGGCGGCGAATTGATCGGTTTTCGCAGTCTCCGTGCCGTTGGACAACGATACCGAATCCTGTATCGAGTTGAACAACGTAAGGTGTGGGTAACTGTTGTGGCAGTTGGAATCCGGAAAGAGAAAGATCGGGCTGACATTTATGCTTTGGCTCAAAAGCTGGTGCGACTTCACTTAATTCAATGACACTTTTTAATCGCTTAGGGGTCAATTCCCCGAAGCTTGCTTCGCATAATCCCCTCCCCCTTGATGGGGGAGGGGTAGGGTGGGGGTGAAGGTGAAAAAGTGAGACGATGGATTCACCCTCCCCTTAGTCCCCTCCCATCAAGGGAGGGGAGTGTAAAAAGATACCCCGCAGCTTCAGCCGAAGGCTGATCTGCCTCTGGCATGATGCTGCGGGGAGCGTTCATTATTTAATCGGTTTAAATATCCCGCACTTCGAAGAGGCGTTCCTCATCTTTAAGCGGCGCCAGAAAGAGGCGCACGGATTTTTCCGCGGTGGCGAAATCGGTGATTTTGGCGGCAAGTTGAGGGTCGAGGCGTTTTTCTGACAGCAGTTTGCTTAAAGCCGTGGAACTCAGGTCTGAAACCTCAATCCATTTTCCCGATTTTTTAATCAATTCGTCCAATTCTTCCCGCCGGGGGTCTCCTTTCGGAGGGAATTTAAACCGCTCCGTGAATCGAATCCGCATTTTGTGGTCGCGCCCCTTAATAACTTCAATTCCTTCCTTCTTGGCGTACGCTAGAATCGCTTCTTCCAGTTTCACCAATTCTTGGCCGTAATGAAGATTGGCCTCATCTTTTTCGGCTTTGATTTTCGCGTATTTTTCGACAAGGACAACCCCTTCTTCTTTGAGATATTGGTTGACGGGGAGAGTATCCACCTTTTGGGGGTGTTTCATCAGGGGGCAGATATCCGCGTATTCGCACCAATAACAGAGCTGACTGGGGCGCGGCTGAAAATCGGTGGCTGTTTGAATCTCATCAATCAATTCAACTGTTTTGCGCCGGAGTTCCTGTTGCTGCTGGGAGGTTCGCTGCGAGGTCATCTCGCGGTCGAAAGCGACGTAATGCCAGACCAGCTTGACTTTCTGAGCGTCCGGAAATTTTTCCTGAATGGCCATTTGGTAGAGAGCTAACTGCCGGTCCTGATCAATCTTTTCTTGAGCGGGAAGAGACCCCGCTGTTTTGTAGTCGTGGATTTCAAAAGTGCCGTCGGGTTTCTGAGTTAACCGATCGATAAAACCGGTCAGCCAGTAGTTTTTCACGGAATCCAGGCACAGTTGGACTCGTTCCTCCAATCCCAGCGTGATACCATCGTCAAAGGGCTGGTACCGGCGGTAATAATCCCGAAGACAGCGTTCTCCCAATCGCCGGTAATCCTGGGCGGTGTAGTCATGTTTGACGATCCAGATTCCGTCGTGCCACTGCTTTTCCCACAGTTCGTTGTAAAAGGTGATTAGGTCTCCGACCGAATTGACTTTGGTGACTTTTAGATCGCGGTAGAGTTTTTCCAGCGTGTCGTGGACGCGGCTCCCCATGAACGCTTCGATGGTTTCAACTTCTCTTTTGATTTTGTCCACATAACGGTATTTATATTGCAGAGGGCACTGTTCGTAGGTAGAAAGACGGGAATGGGATACGGTGGTTGAGGTTTGACTCATCTTTGTGACCCTTGGCTTAAGTTCATTTTAACTCAAAATCCTCTTGACTTCAATTCTTGGTTGATGATACCATGAACAACATCAGATTACTGGAGAAAATGACCCTTAACACTTTTAGATCTTGATCGTTATAGGAGGATAGTTTCCATGCGAGGTTCTCACTTTACCAAACTGGTTGTTTACGGATTAGTGTTCACAATGATGGGGTGCGCTGTTCATCTTCACAAAGGGCGCCCCAGCGACCTTCAAAAAATCAGTCAGCTCAGCGGGGAAATTGGACAGTTAGGGACGGAGTTGTCTAAGGTTCAGCAAATGATGGAAAAAGAGAGGCAAGAGTTGGCAAAAGCCAAAGCCCTCCTGTCGAAGCTTCTGCGGAAAGAGATTGACGACAGACAGGTTCGCGTGGAACAAAATGAACGAGGAGTGGTCATTACGTTTCTCGCGGAGATTTTGTTCGATTCCGGCAAGGCAAAAGTCCGGGAAGGTTCTTACCCTGTCCTCGACAAAGTAGCCAGGGTTTTAAACCAAGAGGTGGCTGACTATAAGATAGGAATTGAAGGATATACCGATAACAATCCGATTAAACACTCCGGATGGAAGTCCAACTGGGAATTATCAACCGCGCGGGCGACAAGCGTTCTGCATTATTTAGTGGATCAGAAGGAAATACAGCCCTCCAGAGTATCCGCCATCGGCTACGGTGAATATCATCCAATCGCTTCCAACGACAGTAACGAAGGGCAGCAGCAGAACCGCCGTGTTGAAATCGTGATTTTGCCTAAGGAAGTCAACAAGGTGCGCGCTGGATTAGATGAGTCGGCCGTCAAAGAGATGGTTGAGAAACCCACTCCTTCCGGAGAAGAAAAGCTAAGTCGGCAGGAATCAACGAATGAATATATCAAGTGATAAATCGCAGGATCTAAACTAAAAGAAAAAGGGGGGAGTCAAATGGCGTTATCATTGACACAAACAAAGGAAAAGGAAAGAATCGCGTTACTAATGATGGGGATTATCGCGGTCCTCTGCGTGGGGTTTGGCGTTATTTCGAATGCCTCGAAGCAGAAGGAAGTCGGCAAGAGAGTGGAATTGGAATCAAAACTCGATCAACTGGCCCAGGATAACGGAAAACTCCAAAAAGAGCTCAATCAGGCAAAAGCGCGGCGCGATGAAGAAATCCGCTTGAACCAGACGCTGAACGAATCTCTGGGAAAGGAACAGGAGAGCGCGCAAGCTCTTCGATCCGAGCTTGAGAAAGTCAACCAGGCCAGAAGGGATTTGGAAAAACAACTTCAACAGCTCCAAAGCGCCAACCAAACTCTTGAAAGGCAAATCCAGGCAAAGGCGACCAATACAATCAGCCAGCAGCAGAAGGAGTTTCTTTCGAGCGGGAAATAACCAGCGCGACAATGAATTTTAAAGCGGTTTCAAGACAGCGGGCTCGAGATATCGAGCCCCTGCTTGTTTTATGGGATTAAACAATGAAGAACTTGCCGCGGCATATAGCGATCATCATGGACGGGAACGGGCGGTGGGCCCGCCAGAAAGGATTTCCTCGGGTACTGGGCCACAGAGAGGGGATTAAAGCGGTCCGGCGAACGGTGGAATCCGCCGTTGATTTGAACTTGGAGGTTTTAACTCTTTTCGCGTTCAGCGTCGAAAACTGGAACCGGTCCCCGAAAGAAGTGGACGCTTTAATGAAGATGCTGCCTGAATTTTTGGAAAAAGAAACCCCTGACATGATGAAAAATAATATCCGTTTTCGGGCGATTGGAAGAACAGGGGGATTACCGGATTTTGTTCAGGAGTCCCTGGAACAGACCCGGCGGGCGACCGGAAGAAATTCAGGGTTAAATTTAGTTTTAGCTTTGAATTACGGGGGGCGGGCCGAATTGGTGGACGCCGTGCAAGCGGTCGCGCGAGAAGTGAACCGGGGAAAGTTGTCTCCCGACCAGATTGACGAACCGCTTATTTCACGGCATCTCTATACCGATGGGTTGCCGGACCCCGATCTTTTAATACGCACCAGCGGGGAGATGCGGGTCAGTAATTTTCTGCTGTGGCAAATTTCATATACGGAGATCTATGTCACTAAAAAACTCTGGCCCGATTTCACGAGAGAAGATCTCATGGAAGCCATCCGGGATTACCAACAGCGGGAGCGCCGGTTTGGAAGGGACGCCGTTTCTGTCTAGCTTGAAAAGCGGCAAGAAAATCTTCAGCGCCACCGTCTGGATTTTCGCCAGCGCCGTGATTGTCTACTCTTTTCCTCTCTGGCTTTTTTCGAGTGTCATCACTATTCTGATCTGTGTCGCGCTTTTCGAGCTTTTCACCCTGGCAAAAGACCGCGAAATCCCAATTCATATCTGGACGGGAATGATCTACGGAGTTTCAATTCCGATAGCCACTTTCCTCGTCGCTTCCAGAATCGTTCCGATCGTTTCTCTGGTCGAGTTAGACGGCCTTCTGCTGGTGACCATCTTTTTGTCGCTTTTCGTCGCCCAGACCACCCGGCGGGAAAACGCGCGGGCGCTCGCGATTATCAGCGTCACCTTCATGGCGGTTTTTTATATCAGCTGGCTTTTTAGTTTTTTGATTAAACTGCGGGTTCTGGAGCAGGGGAGACACCTGGCGGCGTTTTTATTATTGACCGCGAAAGGGAGTGACGTCGGAGGATACCTGATCGGTTCCTATTTTGGTTCCCACCGGCTCATCCCCAGGATCAGCCCGAATAAATCGGTTGAGGGATTTTGGGGAGGGATCGCCGTCAGTATCATGGGGGCGTATCTCTGCCATTTTCTGCTTCCCGCGATTCCTCTCTGGCAATTGCTGGCGGTCGGCGCGGTTCTGGGAGGCATTGCGCAATTCGGCGATCTGGCGGAATCCATCATTAAAAGAGACTGCCAGGTGAAGGATTCCGGCAAACTGATTCCGGGAATCGGCGGAATTATGGAATTGATTGAGAGCCTGCTTCTCTAGGCGCCGATTTTCTATTACTGGGTGATCTGGTTTTGGAAGCTTTAAAAACTTTTAGCCACGAATGAACACTAAAAAAATGAAAAAAATAGCAATTCTCGGCTCGACAGGGTCTATCGGGCAAAACACGCTCAATGTCATCCGCGCTTTTCCCGGCCAATTCAAAGTGGTCGCGCTGGCGGCGGGAAATAATCTGGAAGAACTCAAACGGCAGGTGGATGAATGGCGTCCCTCATGGGTCTGCCTGGCGCGAAAATCGTCTGTCGAAAAAATTCTGCCGGCTCTTCCTTCATCCGTCAAAGCTTTAGCCGGCGAGCAGGGGATGATTGAAATCGTCCAGAGAAAGGAAGTGGATCTTGTCGTTTTCGCGACGACCGGAACCTGGGGAGTGGCGCCGCTCCTAGCGGCGATTAAAGCGAAAAAGCAGGTAGCGTTGGCCAACAAAGAGAGTCTGGTGATGGCGGGACGGGTTGTCACGGGAGCGGCCAAAGAAAACGGGGTTCGGATGATTCCCATTGACAGCGAACACAGCGCTATTTTTCAAATCTTGAACGGCCAAGACCTGAAAGAACTTCACCGGATTTTCCTCACCTGTTCCGGGGGGCCGCTGTTACGCGTTGCCAAGGAACAATTGAAAGAAGTAACTCTCGAACAAGCCCTGAAACACCCCCGGTGGAAAATGGGGAAGAAGATTACCATTGATTCTTCCACTCTGATGAATAAAGGGCTGGAGATTATCGAGGCGAAATGGCTTTTCGGCGTGACGCCGGATCAAATTCAGGTGGTGATTCATCCTGAAGCGGTGGTGCATTCCATGGTAGAATTTATGGACGGGTCGTTAATGGCTCAGATGGGGGTCACCGATATGAAAGGGCCTATTCAGTACGCCCTCGGCTATCCCCATCGCCTGCCGGCGACAACCGAACGCCTGAATCTGGTGGAGGTCGGCAAATTGAGTTTCTCATCTCCTGATTTGGAACGCTTTCCCTGTTTGCGGATTGCCTACGAAGCCGCCAGAGCGGGAGACAGCGATTCCACTGTCATGAACGGGGCTAATGATACGGTTGTGGAAGCGTTCCTGAAGGAACAAATCCGCTGGAGTGAGATCCCGGAACTGATCGAAACGGTTCTATCCCGTCATCGTCATCTTGAAAATCCAGGTCTATCGCAAATTTTGGAATTGGACCGCTGGGCTCGTGAGGAGGCCGTTCGCCTTATCGGGCAGAGCCCCCGCAGCTTCGTTTAGCGAAGCTAAACGGCGGGGGCAAAGGAGCAAAGCATGGGTCTCTTGATTTTTCTGGTTGTTCTTGGCTTATTGATTCTCATTCATGAATACGGGCACTTTTATTTCGCCCGCGCGCTGGGAGTGAAGGTGGAGAGGTTTTCAATCGGCTTCGGCCCCGTCGTGACAAGAATCAAAGGAAAGGAAACAGAATACTGCGTTTCGGCGATCCCCCTGGGGGGATATGTCAAACTCGCGGGGGAAACCCTCCAGGAAGGGACAACAGGAGCGCCGTGGGAATTTGTCACCCGCCCGATCTGGCAGAGGTTTCTGATTATTTTCGCCGGGCCGCTGTCAAACTATCTTTTGGCATTTTTTGTTTTCTGGGCGATCTTCATGATCGGCAATCCAACACTGACCAATCAAGTGGGGCAATTACTGGAAGGATACCCCGCAAGCCAGGCCGGAGTTCAAATCGGGGACAGGGTTTTGAGCGTGAATGGGAAAAAGGTCCAGTACTGGGATGATGTTTCCGGGGAAATCCGGCGCAATCAAGGCCAGCCGCTCCAGCTTGAGATCGTCCGTCAGGGGACGGTGATTCAACTGACGGTGACGCCGCGCGTCGAAGAGAGAAAAAATCTTCTTGGCCAGGAGGTGAAAACGCCTCTCATCGGCATTTCTCCCAAGGAAGAGATCATTACAGTCCGGTACTCCTTGTGGGAAGCGATGACCCTGGCGGCGGAAAGGCTTTTTCTCTTCACCCAATTAACGTTTAAATCACTCTGGCTGATGATCACCGGGGCGCTCCCTTTTAAGGAATCGGTCACCGGCCCGATCGGGATTTTCTATCTGGCGTCTGGGGCCGCGAAATTAGGGCTTGTTTACGTTTTGCAGATTATCGCCACCATCAGCGCCAGTCTCGCCATTTTTAACGTCCTTCCCATTCCGGTGCTGGATGGAGGGCATTTGTTTTTCCTGGCAATCGAAGCCATTAAGAGAAAGCCGCTTAGTATTCGAGTTCAGGAGGTAATGACTCGTTTTGGATTGGCCTTTCTGCTGTTGATCATGGTGTTTGTGTTCTATAACGATTTTGTGAGATTCGGAATTATTGAGAAAATAACGCGGGTATTTAAGTGATAAT
>CAYJQR010000021.1:0-3579 GCA_964372345.1 uncultured Planctomycetia bacterium
CCCCTGTCTCCCCCAGCGTCAGGTTCACCATCCGTAAATCCGCACATGAATCGTGTCGGCCGTCCATGTCGCATCCCCGACCTGCGCAAACACCGCTCCACTCGGGGTGGCAGAAGATGTATAGCTGACGCTAAACCTCTGCCAAGAAGTCGTCAGTGCCGCGGTCGTGGTAGCATTTGATATTGCTACGGGTTTAATTTTGAACTGCGGAAGATGGGCTAATCCAAAGGGCAGAGTAGGTTATAAAATAATTACAAATGCGAAGAGCTTTTATAATACAATAGAAAGTAACTTGTGTAAAACAAATTTTCTATTTTTCTTCTTTTTCTTTATTTTTACCAGTTCCCCCTTTGCTTCTGAAAGAGAGAATGGAAATTCCTATCGTGTTGTTACTGTTCCAGTAACTGACCTCCGCCAAACACCCATCAACTCTTCATCTGGAGATCAGCTTGTCCATGATTCACTCCAAGAAACCCAGCTACTCTATGGGGAAAAAGTGTTAGTCTTAGAAAAGAAGGAGGGTTGGAGCCGCGTTGAAGCGCTCAACCAACCCGAATGGACTCACCATGAAAAATGGGAAGGGTATCCTGGGTGGGTGTTCTCCAATTCTTTGGTTCCGCTTCCTATATCATCGGGATGGGAACCGGATGCGGTGATTATCGTTCCCCTCGCCCGTGTCTATCAGGAACCCAGCAACGACTCACCGGTACTGCTCGAACTCTTTATGGGGACAAAGATCATGATGGACTCCCACGCTCCGCGTGGGAGTCAGAGAGAGAATGAGATGGATGAGTGGCGATCAATTCAGTTAGTGGACGACCGAACCGGCTGGATCCAAAAGAACCAAATTGCTTCTTTCTCTTTCCTTCGCCAACTTTCGCTTGATCAATTGCGCCAGCAAATTATCCGAAATGCGAAATCCTTAGAAGGAAAACCGTATTATTGGGGCGGGCTCTCCAGAGGAGTTGATTGTTCTGGTCTGGTTCATCTCGCTTACCGCGCGGCAGGCATTGATTTACCGCGCGATGCTCACGAACAATTTATGAAAAGCAAGATGATTAATACCCCTGCAGGGGCGACGCTCTTCGACGGTGATCAGGACAGGCATGCGTCGCCCCTGCAACTCGCTGATCTGGTCTTTCTTTCCTCTGAAGAAGACCCAAATCGAATCAGCCATGTGATGCTCTACTCAGGCAATGGTAATATTATTGAAGGGACTGGAACAGGAAAATTTGTTCATCAAATATCCCTGAACGAAAAATTGAGTCAAAACAGCCATCGTAAGGTTTACTATGCCGCTTACTTCCC
Source organism: uncultured Planctomycetia bacterium (assembly GCA_964372345.1). Taxonomy (GTDB): domain Bacteria; phylum Omnitrophota; class Gorgyraeia; order JACOVV01; family JACOVV01; genus JACOVV01. The sequence goes on from CAYJQR010000021.1 coordinate 1,309, forward strand.
TAAAAACTAAAACCGCCGGCGCGTTTTTGAAAAGTATCGTGGTTTCTCCATTAAATCTCAAATTGCGTCTCCCCTTCGTGACGGCGCTCGGAGAGAAACAAATCAGCCACAACCTGCTTGTGAGAGCCGAACTTTCCGATGGCTCTATCGGTTACGGCGAAGCTTCCGAATCACTGGCGATGGCTGACCAGACTCAAGCGAATATGCTGGAAGCCCTTCGACGAATTCAAGCGAAACTTACCGGTAACCCTATTCAAAATTTAACGCGGGTCAAGAAAATATGCCGGCTCGCGTGGGAAATGGAACCCGGTTTTCCCACGGCGGCCGCCGCGTTTGAATCGGCGCTCTTTGACGCCTATTGCAAGGGCCGGGGAGAATCTTTATGGCATTTTTTTGGGGCTAAGAAAGAACTTCTGGAGATCAGTTACACTATCTCCGCCTGGCCGGCCTCTTTGGCGGCGAAGGTGGCGCGGCAGCTTTTTCAAGAAGGATTCAGGCAATTCAAGATCAAAGTGTCTGGTGAAATGGAACAGGACATCAAACGAGTCCTCACTGTGCACCAAACAGTCCCATGGGTTTCGTTATGGGTGGACGCTAACCAGGCGTTCTCGGTAACGGAGGCGTTGAAATTTGTCGCGGAACTTAAACGATTTAAGGTCCCCATTCTCTTTATTGAACAGCCCCTCAAAAAAAACGACCGGAAGGGACTGGCTGAATTACGAGCTAAAACAAAACTCCCGATAGCGCTGGATGAATCTCTGCAAAACAAATTCGACGCGCGGCAAATCGTCAAGAATAAACTAGCCGATATCTTAAACATCAAATTAGCCAAATCAGGAATTACCGGAGCGCTGGAGATCATGGAGATCGCCAAGAAGAACCGCCTTAAACTGATGATCGGCTGTATGGCAGAATCGGCTTTGGGATTGACTCCGAGCGTCCATCTCGCCGCCGGCAGCGGCGCTTTTGATTACGTGGACTTAGATTCTCATCTGCTCGTGGAATTGCCGCAAACCGAAAATCTCTCTTTTACCACGTCAGGAAGCCGCTTACAGGTATGCTGCTGACCTTTCTGATCCTCGTTGGAACTGTGCTTTTAGTCTCTTACGGTTCACGCTTAAAATCTTTCTCTCCCTTATTCCGAATCACCCCTGTCCCCTTCTGGTGCTATTTCCTGCCGATGATCTTTGGGGCTTTCGGCTTTCTAACTCGTGAATCCCCCATTTATCCGATCTTATCAAAACAGCTCCTGCCGATTTGTCTTGTTTTTCTTCTCATCGGAACTGACCTGCGTTCCCTGGTAAAGATGGGGAAAATAGCCCTGATCGCGATGCTAACCAGTACCGTCGGTATTTTAGCAGGAGCTTGGATGACATTCACTTTATTCGGCCGCTGGCTTCCTGAAAAATCGTGGATGGGGTTTGGCGCTCTCTCAGCCAGTTGGATCGGTGGAAGCATGAACATGCTGGCGGTTAAGGAGAGTATTGGCATTCCGGATTCTATTTTTGCTCCTCTGGTCATCGTGGACGCGTTTCTCTCCTATAGCTGGATGGGAATTCTGATCGCGGCTTCAGGGTGGCAGGGGAAATGGGATGTTGCTATGCAACAGACTCCTCACCCTTCCCCTCTCCCCCTTTGGGGGAGAGGGCTGAGTGAGGGGGACAAAAAGAATGGAAAAGGACAATGGGGTAAACTAAGCGCTATCACTACCTCTGCTCTCTTCCTCTCTATTTTTTGCCAATGGCTCGGCTCAAAGATGCCTGCCGTTGGCGGACTCTTCACCTCTTACACCTGGACAGTATTATTAGTCACCACATCCTCTCTTTTGCTTTCTCTAACTCCCCTCGCACGTCTCACCAGTGATAAAACGACAACATTCGGCTACTTTCTTCTTTTTCTCCTTTTAACCTCCATCGGCGCCAGAGTGGATATCAGCGCCATCGCGCAAGCCCCTCTCTTCCTGGCCGCTGGGATTGTCTGGATTTTGATTCATGCCTTGATCTTGCTGGCGACGGGGCGCCTTTTTAAAATTCCTCTTTTCTTCCTCGCCACCGCCAGCCAGGCCAACATCGGCGGCCCCGCCTCGGCGCCGATTGTCGCAGCAGTCTACCAGCCGCAATTGGCTTCAGTGGGACTGCTGATGGCAATTCTAGGAAACGTGATGGGGACGTATCTGGGATTGCTGTCGGCTGGGGTGTGCCGATGGATTCATTCAATCCACAGTCCATAGACCACAGTCCACAAAATTTCTATGTTGACTTTTAAGTACTT
>CAYJQR010000021.1:3679-18644 GCA_964372345.1 uncultured Planctomycetia bacterium
TCTAGATCCTTGACTACTGAATCTGCCGCAACCTAACTTCGGCTTCCCTCAGGAGATCGGCGGCGGTGGTGACGAGGGTATAATCCTGTTGGAAGACTACCTCCGCGATGCCGCTGTTGATGATCATTTTGGTGCAGATGAGGCAGGGGGAGAAAGTCGTATAGAGAGTAGAGCCCTTGATACTGACCCCATGATACGCGGCTTGGGTGATGGAGTTTTCTTCGGCGTGCGAGCAGAGACATTCATCCAGCTTAGCCCCGGAAGATTCCATACTGGCACAGCGCGGGCATCCCCCTTCATTACAATTTCTGACTCCACGAGGAGTTCCGTTGTATCCGGTGGAAATTATCCGGCGGTCTTTGACGATGACCGCGGCGACTTTTCGCTTGACGCAGTTGGAACGAAGCGCCACGACCTTGGCGATTTCCATGAAGTACTGATCCCAGTTAGGGCGCGGGGCGTTCATCAAAATATTTTGTAAGTTTTTTTTTAGCTGGTCGTGAAGCTGCTCCAGAGCGCCATTATTTTCAATCTCTAGATCGGCCTCTTCGGCGGTGAGGACTAACTGCTGGAGGGTTAAATCCTTTCCTGTGGTCTCTGCCGACTCTAATTTTTGAAACTCCTGCCATGTCCTGGGGTCATTCTCACGGGCCCTTTGGCGAATCCGTTCAAAACGGATCTTGGGATCGGCAGTAATTTTTAAGAGGACAAAATCTTTCTCGCCTCGGGGCGAAGCCACGGGTCTCGAGCGAAACGCGGCGACTTCGTTGGGATTGCGGAAAGAATCCACCACATAATTCTTATCGGAGTCCAGTCGTTTCAGAATCCGGTCGGCCAAAACGGAAGTCCCGTACTGCTGGCGCAGACGGTTGCCGCATTCGATCAGATTCTGGCGGGTGACCGGGTTCCCTTCCTGTTCCAGCTCCTCCCGAATCACATCCGAAAGGGAATAATACTGGAAGCCGCGCTTTTTCAGGAATTCCGCCGCTTCCCCTTTGCCTGCCCCATTGAGTCCTGTCAAGCCGATGATCATACTCTTTTCCCTTTTTTTATTATACCTTATACCATACAGCTCAAGTTAAACCTTTCTCAATCGGCTAACCAGTCCTTTGTATACTTCATAATCTCGTCGAATGCCAATCTTAATCACCAAAACCAATCGTTGATTTTTGTCTATGCGGTAGATAACTCTAAAATCACCCACTCTCAGTTTCCAGTAGTTCTTATAATTCCCTCGGAGCGGCTCTCCATAACTTTGAGGATTTATGACCAGTTTTTTACGAATTGCCCTGATGATTTCTTGTTGAAATTCTAGAGAGATTCTCTTGAAGTCTTCTTCAAAAACAAGCGGATGGATAGTCACTTGCCACTCCGGCATCAACGCAAACCGACCCGTTTTTCCGCCTCAGATAGAGGAATATATTTCACTCTGACCGTCTCTTTTTCCCGAGTGTGAGCCAAGTACCCCAATGCTTGATCCTCTAACCACTCCATCGCTCTTTCAAGTTCCTCATAACGTTCAATCGGTAAAAGAACCGCCACGGGACGGTTTCTCTTCTCCAGAATTACAGCGTTCTTGTGCATCTGTTTAAAAACTGCCTCCGGATTCGTCCTTAGCTCTGAAACTCCTACTAGCGTTGTATTCTCTTTTACTGAAATCATACTCTCTTGCCTCCTATAGATAAGGATACCATCCATCCATTAAATTGTCAAATTAATTGCCTATTTAATTGATGATTTAATGATCTATTGATTTGGCAAATATTCCTTCACTAACTGCCAATAGAGCTTATCCAACTCAGCCACAAGATTTTCCATTTGCAAGGGGATGTGATCAGAGCATTTGATCAGGGATGCCAGCCGATGCGTTGAGTTGCTTCCTTGTAAATTCGACTTCGATGTAGGATTCCCAATATCCAAATCTCATGGGAAACTATTTTATACACCACTCGATAGTCCCTGACCCTTAACTTCCAATATCCTTTGAGAGTCCCTCGGAGTGGAAGCCCATAAAGTTCTGGGGCTTGAGTGAGTCGGGTCTCTATCCTTCTAGCAATTTCCTCGCGAACGGAATGACTTAAGGTAGGAATATCCCTCTTAGCAACGTCGGGATGATACAGGAGAGAGTAATTCACTTGGCTGTCTTCTTAGTAACGAATCGGCGAGACTCCCAAACTTCCTTATGGCTAAGGGCTTTGTTTCGATCGAATGTACGTTCCCTCTCCTCGGCAAACTCACCCAGCCATCGGTCTTCATAAATCTCCAGCGCCTCTCGGACTAAATCGCGTACCTCCTCGGAAAGAGACTCCCCATTCTTCTTGGCTAAGCGTCGAACTGCTTGATAGATCGGCCGTTCCAATGTGACATTAATTCGTGGATTGGTTGCTGGCATTGGACCCTCCATTAAAAGTGTAACACTTTTGATACACCTTGTCAAGTTGATTTTCTTGTTCACGGGGTAAATTCAATGACTGAGCCGTCGCTAAAGGTAACTTGGAATGTCGTGCCGGCAACATCCTGCTTGTTGCCGCCGGAGCCGCTCTCGATATCCCGCCATTTTTGCAGTTGAATCTCGATATTTGAACCATCCGTAATACTCACAGTGGAAAACGTCACAGCATCCCCTGTTCCATTACGCGGACTGGTACTGTCAAAAACAGTCGTGCCATCCACTTTCGCAGTCTGATACCAGGCTTCTGGGCTGCGCGTGAAAACGGGCGTAAAAGAAGTGATCGAGATTGTCGCTCCGGTTAAATTTTCCACTTTGAATTTCATGTTTTCGTTGCTGGAACCACTCGTACTGGCAGAACCGGCGACATAAGTTAACCCAGTCGTCACACCAAAATTGGGACGAACTAACGAAGCTACCTGAAGTTTCCGTGAGGCACTCCCTATCGTTGCCGTAGAAGCGTAGAGAACATTGTTCCCGGAAGTAATGGCCGGAACGGAAATCGTGAAGGATCCTCTTCCCACATTAATGGAATTCGGCGTAAAAACAAATGCGACCCGCACCACCGCATTCTGCATATTTCCGCTGGAGCTGCCCCCTGTCTCATCATTTTTGAAATCACGGAATTGGAATTCGTAGGTGGATCCGTTGCTCAACGTCACTGCGGGGCCTGTATTGAAAGTAACCGCTTCACCGTTAGCCCCTCTGTTGCTGCCGGCAGAAGCATAATCCCAGATAGTAGTATCGCTGTAACTCCCACCGTCTATCCTAATTTTTTCATAGAATTGGGTTGTATCGGCAGGAGTCGACGTCCATGTCCAAGAAGGAGTGAGCCCCGTTACGGTCAGTGTCCCTCCGGAGTTGTTTTTGATATCAAAGTGAAGGTGCTTGCCGCCGCTTTCAGCCTCTGCCGTTCCTGAAACGAAAGTGATCGCGCGGCTCGCCCACTCCAGTCCCGCCTCGGCAACATAGAGCGCTTGGGACGATTCTAAGTGTGCCGAATAACTCTGATGACCGGCATCCACCATCGAGACAATGACACGGCCGGTGACGGCCAGAAAAACCATGAGGAGAAGAATGGTGATACTACTAAGACCGCTTCTTGGAGAATGGAGAATGGAGAATGGAGAATGGGAAAAACAAAATCGTCTGTCCATTTTCCATTTTCCATTTTCCATTTTCTTCTTATTGTTCCGCCCAGCCGGCGAATCCTGTGATGTCATTGTATAAGTTCCTCGGAAAAATCTGTGTTTGCAACGTAATCGTTTCATTTCCCTTGGCCACTGTCAACGAGACTTTAATCCGCCAGATGTCGCTGGCCGATGAAGCGGTGGCGCCGTTGGATTTTAGATAACTAAAAGTTAACGCGGAGACGTCTCCGGCCAAGACATCGGAATTCCGCAGTAGATTGCTTCCCGATTTCGTGAAAGAGACACTCGCGCTATTGGGATCGGTGTAAGTGAAGGTGGAAGCGCTGAAAGCCGTGATATCGGTGGTTGCGTCAATATCTTCACGAATCTCACGGCTCATCCGTTCGATCGCGTAACGGGCTTCCTGGACGGCGTCGCGGCGGTTCCTCGCTTCCAGAAAGATCTGGGTTGTTTCCAAAAACATCTGGGAACCGAAGACGCCGATCACAGAGAGAATGGCAATGACCATGATAAGTTCGATCAGAGTAAATCCTTGCATTGGAGAATGGAGAATGGAGAATGGAGAATGGGAAAAACAAAACCGTTTGTCCATTTTCCATTTTCCATTCTCCATTCTCCGTCTCATCAGTAATTCCCCACCACTCCGGTTAATTGCGTGCTTCCTCCACTCCAAGTAACCGTGACAACCACTTTCTTGAATCCTGACCCTGACGAAGTAGTACTTAAGTCGCTCCCGGATACCTCCGTGATCGTCACACCCCGGTTAAACGCCGAAAACCCGCTGACCGGATTCTCGGCAGGATAATTCGATGAAGTAATATAACTATACCCAAGAGAAAAACTGCTGTTGGCCTTTGTCGCGTAGATTTCTTCCATCTTCTCCTGCGCCAGACTCATCGCCTGCACCATCTGGTCTCCCCAGACGGCGTTGGCGACCGGATTAAATAAAGCGGAGATCATCACGGGAAAGAGAACGGCGATGATCGCGATGACAATCACAAGTTCGATCAGCGTCATTCCCTTTACCAATGTTTTGTTTCCTGAAAAATTCATTGAACTGACACCCTCCCCGTATTCTGCGCCACCACCACATAAACATCGCCGCCGACCGTCACTCTCCGGCTTGATTCGGCCGACGGCAAAGCACTGCTACTGCCATCCGTAGGCGTCCCCTCCCGATCAAACTGAACAACGCTGGTCCCGCCGAAATTAGCGCTGATCGTCACACCCGCATAGTCGCCGCTATTCATGCTGATGGTATAGTCCTGCCGAGTTACTGGATCCACCGCGGGATCGGAAGCGCTTGCATTTTCAAATACCGTGTATGTATTTCCGGAGAAAGTCACGCCGCAACTCTGGCGGGTCATCATCGCCAACGACTGGGCATATTGGATATCCGAGCGGATTTTTGCGGCGGCGGCAACTTTCTTATAGGAGAGGGCTGGAGTAAAGCTCACCGCCGAGACGTAAGCGAGGATCGCCAGAATCGCGATCACTATAACAGCTTCGATCAACGTAAAGCCATTAAGAGCTGGGAGAAAACTGCGTCGTTGTTTTACTTCTAGATTCCAGCTTCTAGCTTCTAGCTTCATTTTTTGCTGGCGCACTTCTGATCCATGGAGCAGCATCCAGCCCCTTCAATCAGCAACAACAGCAATCCCCCGGAGATGACAAAGGGGTATTCAAATCCTCCATTCTGCATTGAAAAACCGTTAGCCCAATGGGCTTTAAAAATCGCCACCAACATGACCGCCAATAAAGGAATGGCGGCAAGCCGGGTTAGAAGCCCAAGAATCAGCAAAATTCCGCCAAAGAACTCAGCCCCCCCAGCTAAATAGGCGCTCACTTGAGGAAACGGGATCCCCATACCTGCCAAGCCCTCTGTAAACCCATGGATTCCATATCCCCCGAAAGCCCCAAATAACTTTTGAGACCCGTGGAATGTAAACATAATTCCAATCGCGAGCCTCAAGAATATAAATCCAACTCCACCTTTTGTCTTTTTTAGCCAGTCACACATAAATAGATTCCCCTTTCTAGGTTGTTATTGTAACTCAAAATCCCTATCGAAGGCACGCATTATCCTTGCACCGGCCGCTGAAATGCAGAAGATACCGGTTCTTGGCCACCCACCGGTAAACCGACGGCCCCATAATTCCTGATCCTGGGAAATAGACGATGGGGATCAATGGATAAAGCATCGGCAGCCGCAGACAGAGCCGCCGGAAGATGAAAAACCCTCCATATATCTTCCCTCCCGACTCTATTAAATGAAGTTGGCTGTGGCAAATTTCTTTGTTAAGAGAAGGATGTAATTTCGACAGGTCATCGTGATCATGGTAATCTACCTTCTTCAGTGTTCCAAATAGGTCCATGGTGAGTAATTTCTGGACGCTCCATTGGCAAAAATGACATTTCCCGTCGTAGATAATCTGGCTTTGCCCCCACGGCTTTGCTTGGCGCAAAGCCCCCACAGTTTTGCTTTGCAAAACAAAGCAGTGGGGGTGGGGGCTTTGGCCACCGGCAAGATTTCCCTTTCTTCCCTTCTTAATCCATCCAAGGATATCATCTGGATTAATGAATAGCAGTAATTGGGACGGAAAAAGAAAAAAGAAAATGGTCGGCACATGAAGCGTGGTAATCAAAAGGATATGGAAGAAAAACCCCATGCCGATCGCGAAAAACCGCGTCCTTCGCCAAAAAAGCAACAACGGCGCCGACAATTCCATCACGACGATCCCTACCCCCATCCAGTAACAAAGATCCGGCCTGGAAGCGAAAAATTCTCTAAAGAGGAATTGCTTGGTCACCCCTTCCGGAGGGTAATTCCATAGATAATAGAGAGGATTATCTGTCAGCCAATTTCCCTGGGCGGTAACTTTATAGAGCCCCGTGTAAAAAAAATTGAACGCGATCTGCATCTGCAGAAGCCGCTGGATAAAATAAGGCCTCTTTTTTTTATACACGAACCGGTTTCCCTGCCGCAGGGCGTCCACGGAAAAATAATCCCCGTGATATCCGGTAACACACATTAAAAACAGCGTCACCAAAAGAATATCCCAGGAAAGCGTCCCGATATGGAAGGAATTGAGCGCGTAGAAATAATAACAGCCGATCATCATCAAGATACCGCTGACCTGGGAATAGAGACCGATCAAGAAGAAAAACCAATAGAGAAGGAAAAACGAAACAAAAAAATAAACCAGCCAATCGGGACTCTGCTGGACCCAACGGATGACGCCCGGCGTGAAGAAAGAAAGGTTCGTCTCTTTAAACGCCTTGGAGAGATAATTGTCTTCTAAATGGAAGAAAGACGGGATGACATGGAATCCAACCGTAAGCGCTATGGCGATTCGAAAAAGCGACAGACTCAAGGAAGAGCGATGCCCGAGAAACAGAAAATCCCACAGCCGTCGCATTTTATCCACTATCCATTTTCTATTTTCCATTCTCTGTTTACTGACATTGGTACATCACGCGATACAGTTTTTTCGCCGGCTCCTTGATGATCGAAGGGTAATAAACCGCCGCCGCCAGGAAACCGTCGTAGAACGGAAATTTTCTCTTGAGGAACCTGCAAAAGTCCTCTTTCCTCTGCGGGTAGAGCACAGAACTTAAAACGTTACGGTGGATGTTGTCATAACCGATCGCTTGGGTGGCGAAAATTTCGTGAGGGTCGATGAGTTTGGGCTTCCCTTCCCTGATACCATAGACCTCCGCCATGGTGTAGGACTCATCCACTTGGAAAAACATGATCCATCCGGCCGGAGGAAATAAGAATTTAATTTTAGGGAGTTCGCGGTTAAAGAAAGGATTAAGATAGAAAAAACGAGTGGATTCGTAGTGAAAAACTAGAGTCCACGCGACGACAAAAACCGTAATCCAGGAATTTCTGGTTCGGTTCCCCCATTTCATTGAATTCAATTATAGCACACGAATGTAGGGGCGGGGTAACCCCGCCCCTACTTCGTGACGCCCCGGCAGGCGGTTCCGTGATAGAAATCCCGAATCCAGGAATAAGATTTTAATTCTTGCAGAAGCTGATCAGGTAGTTTTTTTTCAGGAATTTTGCTGTTAGCGGCGACGTGCTCCGGCCGGCGCATGCCAGGGATAACCGTCGTCACTGCCGGATGAGCGGCGCAAAAACGGAGCGCGGCTTCGGGAAGATCCTCTTGATGTTGAACGAGGGTCTTTTTCAGCGAATCCACGCGCCCAATGGTTTCTCGCAATCGCTCCGGCGTAAAATAGTTCTTTCGCCAATCGTCAGGATGAAATTTCGTCTGGAGGGTCAGCGCGCCGGTTAAACTCCCCTCATCGAACGGGACCCTCGCGATGACCCCCACGTTTTGTTTCTGGCATAAAGGAAATAACTCTTCCTCAGGGCTTTGGTCAAACAGGTTGTAGATGACCTGAACAGAATCAATCTTTCCGCTGGCGACGATCTTGAGCGCGGTCTCCGGCGCGTGATCGTTGATGGAAATTCCAAAGGAGCGGACCCAGCCCCTTTTTTTAAGTTCCTCACACCCTTCCTGCCACTCACCGCTGTCGAGCCAGGCGTCGGTCCAGACATGGAGCTGTTGAAGATCCACATAGTCCATACCGAGATTCTGGAGACTCTTCTGGGTGCACTCGATCATCCATTTCTTCGGGAAGGCCTCTTTGATTGGGGTCTGTGATTGGGCGGGCCACTGGTAATTTTTCGGAGGGATTTTCGTCGCGATGATCGCCTGATCGCGGCGCTTCTTGAGAACTTTGCCTAATAAATTCTCGCTATGTCCATCCCCATAAACCAACGCCGTGTCAAAAAAATTGATCCCGGTTTCGACCGCTTTCTCAATTGCCTGGACAGAAAGTCGGTCATCTCTTGGACCCCACCATCCCCCCATTCCCCAGGAGCCAAACCCGATGGCAGAAATTCGAATTCCTGTTTTTCCCAGCAGTCGGTATTCCATCAATTTTCTTCAGAGGTTAGGACTTTGAATGTCCTTCGAAATCAACCGGTGTGCCGTGATCCGAACAGCCCCGGTCCGTCGGCGCGTCGGACTTCGTTGTGGCTTTCTGAGCAAGCCCTTTCTTCAGCATCCATGCTTCCACTTCATCCCCGCTGACGTCGGCTAACATCTCCCCGTTGATTTCCACGCAGGGTGAAAGTTGCTGACCGCTTTTCTTTACCATCTCATCATAAGCCCCCGGTTCGTTGAAAATATCCTTTTCTTGATAGTCAAGATTGTATTTTTTTAGAACCGCGCGGACACCGTTGCTCCAACCGCAAGTCGGTTTTAGGTACGCGATTATTTTCAAGTTTTGAGTCGTTGCCATAATCATTCCTCCTCTTTTTTTACGGATACTAAAATTCCCGTATTTGTTTCAGATATCCTTCGTAGTTTCTTTTAATCTCGGTAACGCTGTCGCCGCCGAATTTCTCCAGGAAAGCCCTGGCCAGTTCAAAAGCCACGACCGCCTCTCCCACAATCCCCGCTGAGGGAACCGCGCAAACATCGGAGCGTTCCACCGTCGCTTTGAACGGCTCTTTAGTCACGACATTCACCGACGTCATGGGGCTCCGAAGAGTTGAGAGAGGTTTCATAAACCCACGAACAATGATCAGTTCCCCGTTGGTCATTCCTCCTTCGAAGCCGCCGGAGGCATTGGAATCCCTGTAAAAACCCTTTTCTTTACTGTAGAAAATCTCATCGTGAACCGATGAACCGGGTTGACTCGCTGATAAAACACCTTCGCCAATCTCGACCGCTTTGACCGCTTGAATCGACAGAATTGCCGCGCCGATGATGCTGTCTAGTTTTCTGTCATAGTGCATGCAACTCCCTAATCCAACCGGCGCCCCCACAGCCACGATTTCAAAAATACCCCCCAGAGTGTCTCCCCCCTCTTTCATCTGATCGATGAGTTGGATCATCTTTTTCTCCGCTTCAGGATCAACACACCGGACTGGCGAACCTTCCGACCGTTCTACTATCTTGTTAAAATCGGCCTTTCCACTAGTTTTTGCCCGGACGCCCCCAATTTGAATAATGTGGCTTATGATTCGAATTCCGAATTCCGCCAACAACAGTTTGCAGACCGCCCCGACAGCGACGCGGGAAGTCGTTTCTCTGGCGCTGGAACGTTCTAAAATATTCCGGACATCGTGATGATTGTATTTTAAGCCCCCTGTCAGATCCGCGTGCCCAGGTCTCGGATTGTTGACCTCGGGAAGCCCCTCGATTTTGTCATCTTTATTCTCTATCCTCATCGCAATCGGTGATCCCAGAGTCATCCCCTTGCGAGTCCCACTCAAAAGATCCACCGTATCCTGTTCAATCTGCATCCGCCCGCCGCGTCCATACCCCATCTGGCGGCGTTTGAGTTCCCGATTGATGAACTTGACGTCGAGCTTCAGCCCGGCTGGGTACCCTTCCAAAATGGTCACCAGCGCTTTTCCATGAGATTCACCCGCTGTGAGATAACGCAGCATAAATTCCTTCCTACGGGATCAAGCTTTTTAAAATTCTCTCCCCCCAGAATAAAACGACAAACGTTGCCAGAGAGAGAAAAGGGCCATAAGGAATGACGTCGCTCTTTTTAATCCACTTCATGGCCAAACCAACGACGGAACCGAATAACGGGGCGATAAAAAAAACCAAAAGGACTTGCTTCCACCCTAAAACCGCCCCTAGCATTCCCATGAGCTTGACGTCCCCCATCCCCATCGCTTCCCGCCGGAAAATCCATCGTCCCAGCAGTCCAAGCAGATAGAGGCTTGCCGCCCCCACCGCCGCGCCGATGACTGCTTCTTTGATCCCGAAAACCCAACCCTGCGCTCTATGCAGTTGAGGATAAACCCCACTGACTAATATCCCTGCCACCAGCCCCCCCACACTGATTTCGTCGGGGATAATCTGGTGTTCAAAATCAACAAACGTCACCACCATCAATCCCCAAATGAGAATGGTAAAAATCACCGTTTCCCAGCAAAATCCCTCTTGAGAGAAAACCCATACCGCCGTTAACGCAGCCATCAGTTCTACCAGGGGATACCGCCAGGAAATCTTTTTTTTGCAATGACGGCATTTCCCGCCTAACAAAATAAAACTAATCAGTGGGATATTGTCGTGCCAAGCGATCAACTTCTGGCAATGTGGGCAATGCGACCCAGGACGAATGATGGATTCTTCACGTGGCAGACGCCAAATGCAGACGTTGAGGAAACTGCCGACGATCGTCCCGAATAAAAACAGAACACCGTTAACCATTGCACTTTTTTAGCGCCTGTTTCATTTCAAGAATCGGCGCTTTCTTCCCGGTCCACCATTCGAAAGCCAGAACCCCTTGATACAACAGCATCCCCAGACCATTGGCACGAGGGAGCCCCTTGCGCCGGGCCAGGAGCAGGAACGGGGTTTCCTCAGGATAGTAAACGGTGTCATAGACGGCAATCCCTTTATGAAGCGCTCCGGATTCCACTAAACAGCTTTTCCCATCCATGCCGACCGGCGTCGCCTGGATTAACAAATCAATTCCCTTCAAGTCCCGAATTTTCTTGCCGCCGATCCCTTCCGCGAAAATAGAAGCTTTCTTCGACGGAAAAATTTTCTTTAAATGATGCGTCAGTCCAATCAGGCGGTTCCGCGAACGGTTATAAAGAAAGATCTGTTCGACGCCATGAGCCAACAGCGTTACAGCAATGGCTTTGGCCGCTCCGCCGGCGCCGATAATCCCGGCGACTTTCCCACTGGGATCCATTCCCAAATCGTGCCTCAGCGCCAATAAAAATCCTTCTCCATCGGTGTTATGCCCTACCAGAGCCCCGCGCTCGATCTTGACGGTGTTGACCGCCCCAATCTTTTGAGCCTGGGGCATCAACCGATCCATGTAAGAAACCGAGCGCTCCTTATGAGGAATCGTTAAATTCACTCCCCGAATCCCCAGCGCCGCCAACCCTCTCAGCGCGGCTCCCAGCGCCTCAGGAGGGATCTCGAAAGGGATGTAAATCGCCGGTATCTTTTTTGCTTTGAAAGCGGCGTTCTGCATCAAGGGAGATAACGAATGATGCACCGGGTAACCGAAGATCCCGTAAATTTTTGGAGCGCCGATGGGAAGCATTTAAGGATGAGCCAGAGCCGCCACTTGCCGGGTTTGTTGGTGAATCGCCTTGTTGACGGCATTGACATACGCCTTGGCGCTGGCGACGATGATATCCGTGCTGGCCCCTCGGCCGGTGACCATTTTTCCCTTCGCTTTAACCCGCATCGTCACTTCACCCATCGCGTCCTTTCCTCCGGTGACGCCGTGCAAGGCATAGTCCACCAGCTCTCCGTGGAGTTGGGTCACCTTATCAATGGCTTTACAGCAGGCGTCCACGGGCCCGCTCCCCTTCGCTCTCGCCTCAACAATCTTTCCCTGCGCCTTCACCTTGACTACCGCTACCGGCGTGATCTCGCTCCCGGTCTCGACTTTCACTTCCTCTAAAAGGAAAATCTCAGGGATCGAGACCAATTCGTCCTCAACGATGGCAAAGAGGTCTTCGTCATAAACCTGTTTCTTCTTGTCGGCGGTTTTCTTGAAGCGATCAAACGCTCGGTCAATCTCTTCCTTGCTCAATTCCATCCCTAACTGCTTCAAACGGACCGAGAACGCGTGGCGCCCGGAATGTTTCCCCAAGACAAGACGGCTTTCACCAAACCCAACATCCTCTGGCCGCATAATTTCATAGGTGCGTTGGTACTTTAATACCCCATCCTGATGAATTCCGGATTCGTGGCTAAAAGCGTTCTGCCCGACGATCGCCTTGTTGGGCGGGACAATAAATCCTGTTAACGTGCTCACCAAGCGGCTTGTCTTGCAAAATTCCCGCGTTTTCACGTCGGTGTAAAGATCTTTGAAAACATCCTTGCGGGTATGAATCGCCATGACAATTTCTTCCATGGAAGCATTGCCAGCTCTCTCTCCGATGCCGTTGATCGTGCACTCCACCTGACGCGCTCCATTGACGACTGCCGCCAGCGAATTGGCGACCGAAAGCCCCAAATCATCATGGCAATGAACGCTGATGATCGCTTTATCAATATTGCGTACTCGCTGTCGGATCGTCCGGATGAGATCGCCGAATTCATACGGAAAAGCGTAGCCGACCGTATCCGGAATATTGACGGTCGTCGCCCCGGCGTCAATCACCGCTTCAACCACACGGCAGAGAAAATCATGGTCGGATCTCGCAGCGTCTTCCGGAGAGAATTCGACGTTGGAAACTTTCTTCTTGGCATAACTGACCGCCTCCACCGCCTGGCGCAGCACCTCTTCCTCGGCCTTGTGGAGTTTGTACTGCATATGAATTTTTGACGTCGCCAGAAAAACATGGATTCGCGGCCGTTGACTCGGTTTTACCGCTTCGTAAGCGGTATCAATGTCGGCTTTGAGCGCGCGGGCCAAACCGGCGATCACGGGGCCTTTGACCTGCCTGGCGATTTTCTGAACTGCTCTAAAATCACCGGGTGAAGCGACTGGGAACCCCGCTTCAATAATATCCACGTTCAGCCGTGCCAACTGGTGAGCCACTTCCAGTTTTTCCGCTTCTTCTAGACTCGCACCGGGACATTGTTCGCCGTCACGTAATGTTGTATCGAAGATATAAATTTTTTCTGACATTATCAACCACTTTGTTTGATCCTTTACTATTTGTTCGTCAGACGACTAAATTCTTCTACGTCTGCTTGGACAATTCTTACTTCATTATTACCATAACTTCCTGTCTTTTTTAGCTGCATTACCTTCCATACTATGAGCTCAAATAATTTCTCTTCTGACATACCACAGGCAGTGACCTTATCTACACGAACCACGGAGCACCATTCAATTCCACTAGCAGTCACAACACGCCTCTTCTGTCCTGAACTCCCCGGATCGCACCCAAGATATTGTGCAATGCTACTGTTAATCATTGTTGTGACTGCACCGGTATCTAAAGCGACCTCTACATCTACTTTTTTCTCACGGTGTTCCAATTTCATTGTGACAATAATCAATGATCCAGATTTTTTAAAATGGTATTTCATAGAATCACGGATAAGTCTTTAGCTATCGTTCCCACATATCGTATAGCGATTTTTTTTTCTTTGATCGCTAACATTGCTTTATCAATTTTTTCTCTATCTTGACTATGCAGAAGAACCCCCCCTTTTTTTATTTTATCTTCGTTATCATAGATAGGATCTGCGATTAAGACCCATTCTCCATGATATCGCCTCTTAATTTGTGGCATACTCAATAGGATAGATTTCTTCATTCAATTTTCCTCCTTTGATCTTATTACGACCTAACCCTCGCCAGCCGTCGTTTTTGTGTGCTTTTGCTTGTCCCTTTTGTCTTTCCATTCTGCCCCTGCTGGCTGATCCATGGCATCATCTGACGTAATTTTGCCCCTGTCTGCTCGACCAAGTGTTGATCATCTGCCTGCATGAGACGATTGAAGTTCGGCCGCCCTGCTTGGTGTTCAGCGATCCATTCTTTGGCAAATTGACCGGATTGGATTTCCCGTAGGAGTTGTTTCATATTTTCTTTCACATGAGCATCAATGATCCGCGGTCCACGGCTGATATCTCCCCACTTCGCCGTATCTGACACTCGCTTGCGCATCCCTTGAATCCCACCTGCCCAGATCATATCGGTGATTAGCTTCAGCTCATGGAGACATTCAAAATAAGCAAGCTCCGGCTGGTATCCTGCTTCCACCAGTGTCTCAAATCCTGTCTTGATTAACGCAGAGACTCCTCCACACAAAACCGCTTGTTCACCAAAGTTATCAGTCTCTGTCTCTTCCTTGAAGGTTGTCTCCAAAACCCCCGCACGGGTCGAGCCGATCCCCTTTGCCCAGGCGAGCGCCAACTGCTTAGCAGATCCTGTGGCATCCTGATGAACCGCTAGCAACGATGGCACCCCTTTCCCTTCTAAAAATTGCGACCGCAATAAACTTCCCGGCCCCTTCGGGGCGATCATTACAACATCCGCATTTTTCGGGGGTTTCACCAGTTCATAAAGAATGGCAAAACCGTGCGAAAATCCAAGTGTCTTACCAGGCTTCAGATTCGGCGCAATCGAATCACGGTAGATCTCGGCTTGCAAGGTATCCTGAGCCAAGAGGATCATCAAATCCCCTTGTGCCGCCGCCTCTACGGCTGAGAGGGGTTTAAACTTATCTTTCTTGGCAAGATCATAATTGGGTCCCCCTGGCCGTTGGGCAACAATCACTTTGACTCCACTATCTCTCAAGTTGAGAGCCTGTCCCCGTCCCTGGATTCCATATCCAATAATCGCCACAGTTTTTTTCTTTAGTACCTTCAAATCCGCATCTTTGTCGTAATAGATTTTT
>CAYJQR010000021.1:18744-23578 GCA_964372345.1 uncultured Planctomycetia bacterium
AATCCCAAAGGGCCGCAGGAGATTGAGCGAATTTTCAATATGCGCGCTCTCACCGACGATTTCTAAAGACAGGCTCTTGGGGCCGACGGAAACAGTCCTGGCTTGCAATAGTTCCGCGACCTCGATAATCTGCGATCTTGTTTTGGGCGTCACCGTCACCTTGATCAAAAGAAGCTCGCGGTCCACGTACGGTTTCTCGGTCAGGTCAATCACTTTGATCACTTCGATCAGTTTGTTCAACTGCTTCTTCACCTGTTCCAATGTCCGGTCGTCCCCTTTGACGACGATGGTCATCCGGGAAACCGTCGGATCTTCAGTCTCTCCGACGGCAAGGCTGTCAATATTAAATCCCCTCCCGCTGAAAAGACCGGAGACCCGTGACAGGACTCCAAAATGATTCTCGACTAACACCGCGATGGTGTGTTTCATTCATTCACCTTTTTCTCCAGCCCTTTCGCGTAGCTGACGTCCGCCAGGTCAGGAACTAATTCTTTAACCTTCGTCAGGGCGTACATCTCGATCTCTTTTGCCGTCGGAAGCGTCAAGGCGTGTTCCGCGATCTTCTGAGCATCGGACAGATTCACCGACCGGATCAAATGTTTCACCTTGGGAATGGAGCCGGCGCTCATGCTGAATTCATCCAGCCCCAATCCCAACAGAAGCAGAGCGAAACTCGGCTCACTCGCCATCTCACCGCACATCCCAACCCAGATGTTTGAACGATGCCCCACGTCAATGACCTGCTTGATCAGTCTCAGCACTCCCGGATGCGTCGGCGCGTAGAGATAAGCGATTCTTTCATTCGCGCGGTCAATCGCCAGCGAATACTGAATCAAGTCGTTGGTGCCGATACTGAAAAACTTCACTTCCTTGGCCAAGAGATCACATGTCATCGCGGCGGAAGGAGTCTCTATCATCGCCCCCACTTCAATAGCTTCGTCAAAGGGAATTCTCTTTTTTCGGAGTTCCTCTTTTAGTTCATTCAATAACTTATTCGCTTGCTGAACCTCCTCGACTCCAGAAATCAGCGGGTACATAATTTTGAGTTTTCCATCCACCGAAGCGCGCAGAATGGCGCGAAGCTGGATTTTAAAAACATCCGGTCTTGCCAGGCAGAACCGGATCGCCCGCCACCCCAAAAATGGATTCATCTCATGCGGGATATCCAGCTGGGAGAGAAACTTATCCCCGCCAAGATCCAAAGTCCGTATAATCACCGAATGAGGGGCCATCTGCTTTGCCACTAATTTGTAGGCCTGGTACTGCTCTTCTTCCGTTGGTAAATCGGACCGGTTCATGTAAAAATATTCGCTGCGGTACAACCCGATCCCGTCGGCGCCATGGGCGATGCAGGAAGGAAGCTCCTCCGGAAGTTCGATATTGGCGGCAATCCCGATTCGGCGCCCGTCTAAAGTCTTAGAGGGAAGATCTTTCAGTTTTAAGAGGTCGCGGCCGAATTCCTCAAACCGTTTCTTTTCAACGCGGTACTTCTTAATGATGTCTTCGGCGGGATTGATGAAAACAAGCCCCTTAATTCCGTCAATAATCACCGTATCGCCATTCTTCGTCCTCTTGGTGACATCCTCAAGACCCACCACCGATGGAATTTCCAGTGACTTAGCCATAATCGCCGTGTGCGACGTCCGCCCTCCGATGTCCGTCGCGAAACCAATCACGTGCCCCTTCTGAATCATCGCCGTATCCGAGGGGGACAAATCATAAGAAATAATAATCATGGGCTCTTTTAAGTTTTGCAGGGTCTTTCTCTCTTTGCCCATGAGCACTCTCAAGACTCGTTTACCGACGTCATCAATGTCGCTGATCCGTTCCTTGAGGTATTCGTCGTCCATTTTCGAGAAAACATTGATATACTTCTTGACGACTTTTAAGAAAACATTCTCGACCGGCAAACGGTGTTTCTCAACCTGGGTCACCACTTCATCAATCAGCATCGTGTCTTCGAGCACCAGAAGATGGGCGTTAAAAATCTCCGCGTGTCCCCTTCCCATTTCTTTGGCAATCCGGTCCTGAATATGAAGAATCTCCTCGCGCGTCTGCCCCAGGGCTTTCTTAAAACGCTGGATCTCTCCTTTCACTTCGCCCTTGGGAATGACTCTGTTAGGAACCGTGAATTCTTCGCTGTCTAAGCAAAGAACCTTTCCAATGGCAATCCCCGGCGCCGCCGGTATTCCGCGCAGCATCATTTTCTACTCTAGCTCCTTTAGTAATAATTTCTCCAAAGCGTGACAAGCCTTCTCGGCGTCCTCCCCGTCACAAATCATTTCAACTTGGCTTCCCTTTCCTATTGCTAACGTCAGAATCCCCATAATTGATTTTCCGCTGGCTTCCCTTCTCCCTTTGCGGACAGTAATATTGGAACCAAACCGATTCGCCAACTGTACAAACAGCGCGGCGGGCCTGGCATGAAGCCCCTGATCGTTCCGCACCTTAATCTTTTTTTTTACGATTGAGGTCATCCCACCACCTGTTTGACCAACCGAAGGTTGGTTAAAAAACTCTTTTTTATGGCTCGCCGTAAGCGAGCCCAAACAGGTGGTGGGGTCACCCATACCTCGCGTCCAAGATGGTATCAACGATAATCTTGGCTAATTTCTCAGGATCGTGGCGGACGTAATTCAGAGTGCTGATAACCTCCTCCTCGATCACTTCACAGTTCAATCTGCGGATCGCGTCAGAATTCATGAGCACCGGGTACGCCCGCTCCTGTTCATAACGTCCCAAAATCGACGCCGGAACTTCCGCCGTGTTAACGATACAGTAATCAATCTTCGCCAGGCCGCCATGCGTCAGGAGCACGTTCACATGATCCGCAGCCGTATATTGACCCGTCTCTCCAAACTGCGTCATCACGTTACAGGCATAAATCTTCAATGCCAGCGAACGGTTCACCGCGTCCCGAATATCCTTGAGGAGCAAATTAGGAACAATGCTGGTGTAGAGACTTCCGGGCCCCAGAACAATCGCCTCCGCTTCCGCGATCGCTTCAATCGCCTCCGTGGAAGCGCGGCAATGAGCCGGGTTTAACCAGATTCTCTTGATCGGCCCCCGTGTCGTCGTGGCGGTAATATTGCTTTCTCCGAAAGAGGTCGAGCCGTCGTCATATTCCGCCTCCAACCTGACCTTACTTAAAGTTGACGGAATCACTTTCCCCCGGATCGCCAAAACACGACTCGATTCCTTAATCGCCCTTTCAAAGTCCCCCGTCACTTCTGAAAGAGCCGTAATGAATAAATTTCCGAAATTATGCCCGTCCAGTCCAGACCCCTTTGAAAAACGATATTGAAACAAATCGCGCATCAGTGGTTCGGCGTCCGCAAGGGCCACCAAACAATTCCGCAGGTCCCCGGGCGGAATCACGTCAAACTCCTGCCTTAACCGTCCGGAACTTCCCCCATCGTCGGCGACCGCGACGATCGCCGTCGTGTTACTGGTATAATCTTTCAATCCACGCAGGAGAACCGACAGTCCGGTGCCCCCTCCTATCACGGCGATTTTTGGGCCTTTTTCGAGGTGGCGTTTTCTAAAAACAATATTCACCAGTTCTTTCTCTCTTTGAGGCAATAAAATAGTAATAAAGGTTTTCACCATGGATCTCATCCCAATGACAACCCAGACTACCCCGATAAACATCAACAACGCCCCCCAGATCACGACGGAGGTCCCTTCTCTGGAAAGAGCTTTCACCGACCCCAGCCCCACCAGGCTGATTCCGGCGGCGCAGAGCAAAATCCACCGCTTCACCTGCATTCCGGGATAAAGCCATTTGATGGCGCGAATCAGTGACTTGCGCCCCCGGATCAGAAATCTTCTAAAATTAGTGCCTCTTCTCATCTTCTTCCTTGAGGATTTTGAGAATTTCTTGTTCGCTTTCCGCCTTAATTAAATTATCCCGCACGTACTTGTCCTTGAGCAATCTGGAAATCCTTGCCAAAGCTTTCAGGTGAGGGCCTGCCGAGTCCTCCGGCGCCAGTAAAAGGAAAAAGATATAGACCGGTTCCCCATCCAACGCGTTGAAATCAACTCCTCTTTTAGAAACACCAAAGGCCGCCACCAATTCTTTGACAATGGAACATTTCCCGTGAGGAATGCCCACTCCCTGCCCGATTCCCGTGCTCCCCAGCGCCTCTCGATCCAATAAAGTCCTGACTAATGTTTTGTCATCTTTAATAATCGCCCCGGCTTTCGCTAAAAGCCCGCTCAATTCTTTGATCACTCCTTCTTTTGTCGTCGCCTTCAAATCCGCCGCCACTGCTTTAGCATTGACAAACTCCATGATTTTCATAATCTTGAATGACTCCTTATTTAATGAAAAAATACATTATCCTTCAGTTTCTATTAGCGGGTGAAGGGATTCGAACCCTCGATATCTTCCTTGGCAAGGAAGCGCTCTACCGCTGAGCTACACCCGCAATCGCAAGAAAAAGTCTATGTCACGTAAAACGAAGTATGAAACAGTTCTACTCCGCTCTTAGCAACTTCAACCATGGTAGAGCTTCGAAGGAACTTGTTCCTGCGAAGCCCTACCACCACTTTACTTGGTGCAGGGCGAAGCAGAATGGGCAAGGAGGGATTCGAACCCCCATCCGCCTTAAGCGGACTAGGTTCTAAGCCTAGCGCGTCTGCCGTTCCGCCACTTGCCCCCTATCAAAAACGTTGTTCGTCGTTCGTCTCTCGTGCTTTGCAGAATGCACCTGTTCTACTTCGCTCTACAACAACCAAGACTATGGTAGAGCTTCAAGGAACCGAACCTTCGACCTTGGGATTAAGAGTCCCCTACTCTACCAGCTGAGCTAATAGCGCCTATGTTAAAGGT
>CAYJQR010000022.1:0-23449 GCA_964372345.1 uncultured Planctomycetia bacterium
TATAACCCATTCCTATTCAATAAGTTGTAAAATGGTACTGTAGAAGATCAGTTAAGGATGACTTCTGAGGCTCTTACGGCGGCGCCAGGGAAACCTAATTGACGACGCACTTTCTTCAACTCTTCCCGCACATAATCCGCCATTTCCACGGGGCCGATCATGGGACGCAGCGCTTTAGCGATATTGGCCCCTGTGGCTTGGTGCTGGATCAATTCGGGAATGATCTTCTTGCCGGCGACCACGTTGACTAGCGCGATATGCTGGATTTTTACTAGGAGCCTTCCCAATAGATAATTCAACCAGTTCGTTTTGTAGATGACGACCATTGGAACATTCATCAGGGCTGTTTCCATCGTGGCGCTGCCAGAAGAGACCATGGCGGCGTCGGCGATATGGAGGATATCGTAGGTGTGCGAGGTGATGATACGAAACGTGGGGGCACGGCGCGCCGTGCCCCCACTACCATCAATAATCTGATGATACAACGATTCCGCCAGTGTCTCTGGTTTAGCGACGACAAATTGCAGATTCGGTAAATCGGCCGAGAGAATTTTCGCCGCCTCCAGCATCACCGGTAAATGTCGTTTAACCTCATCCTCACGTGAACCGGGCAATAATGCGATCGTTGTTTTTTCAGGAGCCAGACCGAATTCCCGCAGGGTTTCCTGACAGGTCATCGTCGGTTTGACAACATCGAGCAATGGATGACCCACAAAGGTCACAGGAATGTTCGCCTTTCGGTAAAGCTCTTCTTCAAAGGGGAAGACGACAATCATTTGGTCTACGACCTTTTTGATGAGCTCAATTCTCTTGGCCCCCCAGGCCCAGATTTGAGGGCTGATGTAATAGAAAATGGGGGGTGAATAGTCGTCAGTCATCAGTCGTAGGTCGTAAGATTTCACGGCTTTCGCGAATCGGAGATTGAATCCGGGATAATCAATCAGAATAATTCCGTCCGGATGTTCTCTTGAGATGGAATCGAGTAAATCATCGAAGACTTTTTTGAGGAGAGCGAAGTGTTTCACGACATCAGTAAATCCGACGAACGCTTTTGAGACGAGATCGTGGTCAATCCGGACTCCGGCCTGCCGCATTTTGGGTCCGCCAGCACCGTAAAAAGTGATAGAGGGGGCTTTTTCTTTGAGGGCTAAAACTAACTCAGCCCCTCGGGCATCCCCTGAGGGTTCACCGGCGATAATGAGGAATTTCATTTTGATAAAAGATTCTCAATGACCTTGACAAACTCTGTTGCTTGTCTGAGTATTTGCTGTGTCTTGTCTAAAGTAGTATCCCAGAAGATATCATAATCAGCACAGCCACGATATTCGAAACCTTTCACTAAAATACTGTGATATTTTTTGTCAATGATTCCTTTGCGTACGAACTCCTCTCCAAAGGCGGCAATGACCGCACTGTGTTTCTTACGAATAATTCCATGCTTCATAAGAAGAGCGTTGGCGGCGTAGAACATGGCGTAATAACTTCTCGACACCACATCAGGCAAGAAAGTCTGTTTCTCTCCTTTATTGAGAAGTAGTTCCGCGGCTGATAAGGCGTTTTTAGCTCTGGTTAATAGTCTTTCCCAATGGAGTAGTTCTTCTTCCATAGTGTCTTTCCTTCTCTAGAGATTTCTTGGATAAGAGGAGATTGTTGTTGCCGAAGTCTTTGGAGATAGGGGTCATCCATGACAAGAACCGAAAGAAGGGGCTCAAAACCTTCTTCTAACATCACTTGATAGGCTAAGTCACTCATTCCGCCAGAGACCGAGTCTGTTTTTTGTTTCACAATACAGAGGAGATCCACATCCGATTCCTTGGTTTGTTCTCCTCGGGCATAGGAACCGTATAAAATCACAGAATAGAGTGTCTCTTGGAATTTCTCAACTACCTTTTTGAGAAAAGAGTTCAGATTCTTAGGGAGTGGGGCTTGCTGTGTCTTCCGTCTCTGAATCCAGAAATCAATGTCTTCCTTCAAAAACCGCCAGCGGTTGCCTACTTTAAAAGCAGGGAGTTCTCCTGCCATCGCTTTCCGCGACGCCCAGACAGGGTTGACATGGAGGTAATTGGCTAGTTCTGATACGGTCATCACTTGAGTCATTTTTCTCACCCAAGTCAAGTATAGCATAATTTTTATGTATTTTCTAGTATTTTATTATACTCAAACATATTTTCATATCTACATAAAACAGTCCTTCCGTATACTCCTTCCTTATAGCCGTCAGATCCTCTTGGCCATTTTAGAGTTTTGGGATGGAATCGGACTATCCGATAAAGCCACTCTCTTTGTCTCAGGAAGTTTCAGTGATGGACTGGCTATTTACAACAGTGACTATAACCTCTCTAGTGATCTGGATGTATGGGTAGGCGTTAGAGAAGATACTGGGTTATCGTCGTCATCCTGAGCGAGTTTCCCATGGGGAGGCTAAGGATCGGCTCAAAATGGCCGCGCAATCATTCCATAAAGAGGAGCCATGGCTTCGCACTCGATCTTCCTTAGTGAAACCATTCTTTTACCAGTCACGAGCCAAGGATCAGGAGTTCCCGTGTTTACGGATTTGCCGAACAATCTCCAGCGCTACCGCCAAAGCCTCCCGTGCCTCGCGGCCTGAGACGATCGGTTTTCGGCCGTTTTGGATGCACTCGATGAACGACGCCAGTTCTTTTCTGATCGGTTCTTCTTTTTGGATGGGGTGATTTTCGGATTGAATTTGATTTCCTACCTTGCGGTAAACGACTAATTCTTGCTTGATATAATCCAGCGAGAGATAAGCATCTTCTTGAAAAATTCGGATCTTGCGTAAGGTTTCAGGAGTGACGCGGCTAGCAGTAAGATTTGCGACGGCGCCGTTTTTAAAACGAATCCGCGCGTTCGCGATATCCTCATGGGAGGTCAGCACTTTCAGCCCCACGGCGTCAATCGAGGCAATGGGGGAGCGGACAAGACTTAAAACAATGTCAATATCGTGGATCATCAGATCAATCACCACTCCTACGTTGGCGACACGGGGAGAGAAGGGGCCAAGCCGATCACATTCGATGAATCGAGGGGGTTTTCCCTGTTGAACCACCGCCTGCAAAGCGGAATTAAACCGTTCAATATGGCCTACCTGCAGGATCACCCCTTCTTTTTCTGCCAGGACAAGAAGTTCATCGGCTTGGGCCAGAGTCGTGGTAATCGGTTTCTCAATCAGGAGGTGTTTTCCTGCTAATAGGGCGTCTTTGGCGATTTCATAATGAGTTTCAGTAGGGGTGGCAATACTGAGGGCGTCCACCTGCCCCAGGAGTTCAGAATAGTGTTGGAAAGGTTGGCAGTTGGGATATTGCTGGGCCATTTCCACTACTTTCTCTTGAGAGAGATCACAGACTCCTACCAGTCTGGCCCCATCAATATTGGCGTAAGTCCTTGCGTGGATTGAACCTAAGCGTCCAACACCGATCACGCCAATACGGATGTCTTTAAACATACTTGTCACCCCAATATAATCATACAAACTTTATTCGTTTGAAAACTCACAGCATTCAGGGTATGCTCAGAACAAGTTAGTGTCAAGAAGAAATAGCTAAAAAACTTCCATAATTTCAGAAACTGTTTAGTATGTCTAATTGTAAGTTAGACTTATGAAGCCAACAAACAAGTTGCTGCGGGGACACGGAATTCGTCGGGTGGTCATTAAGCCCAGGGCACACGCATACACTTTCATCGCCGCGATTTGGTGCTTCCTTGCTTTGGCCGGAATTGGGCCGCTTGTTCAGTTCTGGCATCTCCACGGGTGGCGCATTTTCGCGGCGGGATTGGTCATTTTGGGTATCCACGGCGTCCTGATTGGCTTGGCGATCCATTATTGGCGGACAGAAAGGAAAAGGAAGGTAAGGAAAAATTTTCCAGCCCCTGAAGGACCTCTCTTATTTTAAATCTGTAACTCTTAACCAAGATTATAGATACCGTGGTATGGCCTAACAATGCTGACTTCTCTCCGGACTTTCTTTATGAAATAGGCTAACCTGTTAATAATTAACGCACCTTATGCACCTCCCCTTTAGCGCTACCAAACTCCTCGACATTCGTCAAAACCTATGATACTATTTCGGTTACTGATATGATGACAGAACGCAAAGGGAATCTCTATTACTATCTGCGGCTGATGGGGTTTTTGAAGCCGCATCTTGGATTGATGATTTTGACGATCCTTTCGATGGCGGTTTCTTCGGTTTTCGAAGGGGTCTCCCTGGGAATGATTATCCCATTGGTGGATAATATTTTAACCGGCAAGCAAATTCATCTTCCCCCGAACCATCCTGTCCCGGCATGGGTGACTCAGCTGGTGGACCACGTGAACCATATCCCGCCGGTCACTCTTTTAAATACTCTGATTATCACAACCTTGTCTTTAATGTTTTTAAAACTGATTTTTACCTTCCTCAGTTCTTATTTTATCAATGACGTCAGCCATCGGGTGATGCGGGATCTCCGGTCAGCCGTCTACCAGAAACTGATGGGGCTTTCACTCGCCTTCTTTCATCGCCAGAAAACCGGGGTTCTGATATCCCGGATTACCAATGATTGCGGGGTATTGCAATACTGTTTCTCCGAAGGGTTGATGGATCTTCTTTATCAGCCGATTCAGTTAGCGGTCTATTTAGTGGTGCTCTTTAGCATCCGGAATTACTTTTCAATTCCGTGGTCATTGATTATCATCCTGGTGTTCTTGGTCCCTCTAGTGATCTACCCTGTTGTGCAGATTGGAAGACGGCTCCGCAAAATTAGCGCCCTTTCCCAGCAGAAAATCGGCGAAGTCACCAATACGCTTCTTGAAGGGATTATGGGAATTCGAATCGTGAAGGTTTTTGGCACGGAAGAGCTGGAATGGAAACGTTTCCACAAGGAAAATCAAAAATTCTACAGGTTGACGATCTCTTCGATCAAGAGAAATCTCTCCGTCGGTCCCATGACGGAATTTACCGTGGCTTGCGCGGTGGCTGTGATCCTTTGGATTGGAGGAGGAGAAGTTTTAACCGGGCATCTGAGCACCGGAGCTTTCGTGGCGTTCTTGGCGGCATTGCTTTCGCTGATGAAGCCGTTTAAGAAGGTGAGCCGGGTGTATGGATTCAGCCAGCAATCCCTTGCCGCCGCCTCTCGTGTTTTCGAAATCCTCGATGAAACGCCGACGGTTCAGGAAAAACCCGCCGCCGCCGCGTTGGAATCGTTTGAGGAGACGATCGTTTTTGAAAAGGTGGGATTTCATTATTTCCAAGACCAGCCGGTATTGCGGGAAGTGAATCTCCGCGTCAAGAAAGGCGAAGTCATCGCGATTGTCGGGCCCAGCGGTTCCGGGAAATCAACGCTGGTGAATTTAATCCCCCGTCTTTATGATCCGGCTCAAGGAAGGATTCTCGTGGATGGGAAGGACCTCAGGGATCTTTCCCTGGCTTCTTTGCGGGGGAAAATCGGGATGGTGACTCAAGAGACGATTCTCTTTAATGACACCGTTTGGGCGAATATCGCTTATGGCCAGAAAGAGCCCCCCAAGGAAGAGGAAATCATTCAGGCGGCGCAGATGGCGTGCGCCCACGAATTCATCCAACGGCTTCCAGAAGGGTACCACACGGTGATGGGGGATCGGGGATGGAACTTGTCGGGAGGGGAGCGTCAGAGAATCGCGATTGCCCGGGCGCTATTGCGGAATCCGCCGATTCTGATTCTGGATGAAGCGACTTCACAACTGGATTCAGAATCAGAGAGGTGGGTTCAGCAGGCAATCGAACAGTTGATGAAAAATAGAACCGTTTTTGTCATTGCACACCGACTCTCAACTGTGCAAAGTGCCGACCGCATTATTGTATTAGAGCAAGGAGAAATTCAAGAGCAGGGGACTCATGGGGAGTTACTAAAGCTGGGAGAACTGTATGCTCGGCTGTACCAGTTGCAGTTCTCAAATGAAGCCCAGACTTACGGAGCGCCAGCAACGTAAAGTCTGTCGGCCGAATTTGACCCTTGACATTTTCTCAAATTTTAAGTCATAGCAAATGTCAAGGGTTTAATTCGCCACCGCTGATTCGTTTTGCATCCGTAAAAGCGAATCAAAACGGCGGGGGCTCATTTAATCCTTGCAATCCGCTTAACCTTTGGTATATTATACGGCTACTTATGTCTACGACACCTTTAATCAAAGAATTGCTGGAAGCGGGAGTTCATTTTGGCCACAGGACCAAGCAGTGGAATCCCAAAATGAGCCGGTTTATTTTCGGCGAGAAGAACCGGATCTACATCATTGATTTGGAAAAGACGGAACAATGTTTGAAACAGGCGCGGGAGTTTTTGCGCGGCATTGCCGCTAAAGGAGGAGAAATCCTCATCGTCGGCACCAAGCGCCAGGCGCAGGAGATCGTCTCCGCCCAATCCCAGCGCTGCCAGATGCCCTATGTGGATAAGCGGTGGGCGGGGGGGACGCTGACTAATTTTCAAACGATCCGCAAACGAATCAAGCGGTACCAGGAATTAAAAACAATGAGGGAAGACGGTACCTTCGAACGGATTACCAAGAAAGAAGGAGTCATGCTTGGCCGGGAGATGGCTAAGCTGGAGCAGGCGCTTAGCGGCATGATTGGGATCACGCGTCTGCCGGACGCCCTGTTTGTCGTTGACGCGGCGAAAGAGAATCTGGCGGTTAAGGAAGCGCGGCGCCTGGGGATTCCCATCGTCGCGATGGTGGATACCAACTGCGATCCCGATTTAATCAATTATCCCGTCCCCGGTAATGACGACGCGATTCGCGCGATTAAATTAATTACCACTTTGATCGCGGACAGTATTTTAGAGGGAAGAAACCAATTTTTGTCGGGACAGGTTGCAGAGGCGCTCGTGAAAGAAAAAGAAGAAGCGGCGGCGGCCGAAGCGAGCGCTGTCGAAGTCCCTGAAGAAATTGTCGAGGCGGTTGAGGAAAAAGTATTGAAAACGGTTCCTGAAACGGCAGTTGTTAAGAAATCAGTGCGCCGCCGGACCAAGACTAAAGACGAATCCAAATAGAAAATAAAATGGCGGAAATTGATTTAGAAGTCGTCAAGCAGTTAAGAGAAAAAACCGGCGCCGGCATCGGCGATTGCAATAAAGCGATCCGGGAAGCCGGCGGAAATATGGAAAAGGCGGTTGAGATTCTCAGGAAGAAGGGGATCGAAACGGCCGCCAAGAAGGCCGGCAGAACCGCCGGCGAAGGGTGCGTTGAGTCGTACATTCATCTAGGGGGGAAGATCGGCGTTTTGGTTGAGGTGAACTGCGAAACCGATTTCGTCGCCCGAACGGAAGACTTCCGCGTTTTTGTCAAAGATTTAACCCTTCAGGTTGCCGCCTCCAATCCTCGTTATCTAACACGGGAGCAGGTCCCGGGTCAGGTATTGGAGCGGGAAAAAGAAATTCTCTCGGCACAAGTGACCGGCAAACCGCCCGCCGTCGTTGAAAAAATAGTCCAGGGAAAGCTCGAAAAGTTTTTTGAAGAAAATTGCCTGATGGACCAGGTCTTCGTCAAGGATTCTGGGAAAAAAATCAAGGATTATCTAGCCGAAATCTCCGGCAAGCTGGGAGAGAAGATCGTCATAGCGCGTTTTGTTCGTTATCAGCTAGGAGAAGAAAAATAGCGTTTAGCGTACAGCGTTCAGAAAAGACAAAACTGTACGCTGTACCCTGTCCGCTGAACGCTGATTACTATGCCTGCCTACAAGCGTATTGTCCTAAAGCTCAGCGGTGAAGCTCTCCAAGGAGAGCAGTCCTACGGGATCGATCCAAAGATAGTCCTTTCCATCGCCCGCCAAATTAAAGAAGTCAAAAAAATGGGAGTCGAGTTAGCGGTCGTCATTGGTGGAGGGAATATCTTTCGCGGCGTCGCCGCCTCCAGCCAGGGAATGGACCGTTCCAGCGCCGACTACATGGGGATGCTGGCGACCGTCATCAACGGTTTGGCTCTGCAGGACGCCTTGGAGAAACAGGGGGTTTTTACCCGGGTGATGACCGCCATCCAGATGCAGCAACTGGCCGAACCGTATATCCGCCGGCGGGCCATCCGCCATCTGGAAAAAGGGAGAGTGGTCCTATTTGTCGCTGGAACCGGCAATCCCTACTTTAGCACCGACACGGCGGCGGCGCTTCGCGCCAATGAAATCGGGGCAGACGTTATTTTAAAAGCGACGAAAGTGGACGGCATCTACTCTTCCGATCCGATGAAAAACCGCCGGGCGAAGAAATTCGAGCACGTGAAATATATTGACGTTTTGAAGAAGGGGCTGAAAATCATGGATTCGACCGCGATCAGTCTTTGCATGGATAATCGAATCCCGATCATTGTTTTTGATCTCAATCGTTCTGGGAACATTAAGAGGGTTATCAAAGGAGAGAAGATCGGAACCCGGGTGGATTAATGAGGAGGGATCGTTCATGGTGACAGCGCAATCTTTGCTGAAAGAATCCGAGATCAAGATGAAGAAAGCGGAAGAAACAGCTCTTCAGGAGCTTTCACGAATCCGCGGAGGGAGGGCGCAGACCAGTATCGTTGAAGGAATCCGGGTGGACTATTATGGAACCCCCACTCCGTTGAAGCAGTTGGCCGGAATCACGACTCCGGATCCGCGGACCGTCGCGATTCAACCCTGGGATCCCTCGGCCATTGCTGAAATTGAAAAAGCGATTCTCAAAGCCGAATTAGGGATGACTCCGCAGAATGACGGCAAGCTCATCCGGCTCAATATTCCCGCCTTGACGAAAGAACGGCGGGAAGAAATGGTGAAGCTGGCGCGGAAGGTCGCGGAGGAAGGGCGTGTTTCCATCCGGGCGATCCGAAGAGACGAAAATGAAGCCGTTAAGAAGGTGGAGAAAGAGGGGGCGATTACTGAGGATGAGTCCCACAAGACCCAGGAACAGATTCAGAAATTGACGGATCGGTTTATCGCTGAGATTGATAAACACTTGAAGCAGAAAGAGACGGAAATACAAGAGATCTAGTTCATAGTTCGTGGTTCATTGTTTATCGACAAAGGACAATTTCACGCACACTCAATCTATGAACTACGAACGATGAACGATGAACTAAATTCCGAGCTGCTAGTTCATCAGGGTTGAATGCGAAAAAACAGCTCAACAAGAACTAGGAATACTCCTAAAAGTGCGGGAACTCTGAGATCATCCACATCCTATAGAAAGAAAGGAGCTAGAAAATGAAATTGTGGATCCAAGTAGCCTTCATTTTTGCGGTCTCGATTTTCCTAAAAATACTTCACTTTTCGCCTCAAATGGACGTATTAACCTCTCCTTCTGACCTCCAATCTGAACACTTACGTTCGCAGAGTAAGATAAAAATATCCCTCAATCAATTGGGGCTTCCTACCGTAGAACAAGTTAGGCAGATCATGCAACAGTCTGCCATCGGTGATCCAATGGCGCTGGAGGCTCTTTTTGAAATTACCCCAGGACCCTCTCCTAAAAGTCCTGCTTACTTAGTCACTATTTCAGTCAGTGATTTTGTAAGAGAGCGCCTGAAACAAATCGCTCAAAAATATGGGATGGCTCTTTACATTTTGCGCCCTGAGATGGGGCCGCTAGCACTTGATTCAGATTCCTATCTGAAGATTATCCGTCGTCTCAATCCTCAGATCCTTCTAACTTTTGTGGATGAAACCTACACCGCTGAATTCTGGAATCCAGAGACGACTCCCAATCTGGGTATCGTCATTCATGCGGCACGAGGAACAGGAAACCTCAATATTAACCACCTTGCAGTCCACCGACCCGAAGTCAAAATCAGCTACTTAGGGGGAAAACCAACCCCCCTCGATTCTTCTGTTGCTGAAAACGCTGTCGCTAAAATACTCTATGGATGGTTTCGATTACGGCAGATGGAAACCGTAAAGGAGGAACTCAAATTTTCAGAATCAATGGGGGGTGTATTGACTCAAGTATCACCGATTAATTCCTCGTTCATCGCACAAATGGCTGTGGCTCAACTTCTGTCCAGCGCCAAGAACTTAGAACGGGCTTTCGAGTTTGTCAAAGCAGGGCAATTTTACGGATGTGGCAATGGGAAAAGAACCGTCGAAAATTACCAACTTCGTGAAGATGCCGAGGCGGGTATTTTTACAACTGTGGGTTTAACAGGCAGTCCGGAAACAGTCAGGGGAATCGCAAAATACCTAGCTTCCTTTGGTATTCATCGCATTTATTATACTGGAGATCGACTTTCCGCAGAAGAAGAAGATCAGCTTTCGTTGACATTTATAAAAAATTTTAAAAAATTCATCGAGTTGAGTGATTTTATAGTAAAGACACCTGGAAGCGCAAAGAGAATTTCTGACAAACTCTACCAACAAGAGAGTGAAAAGCGGAACTATCCCTGGTTAATAGATTTTCAGAGAATTAGATATCGTGACCGTCACCTTCGTTTTCTTCACACGCTCAGAACCTATGGAAATGACCTAGTATCGCTAGAGGGGGTTCCCTGTGCAATCCTTGGGTTAGGTTCTATTGGTGAACCTATAGCCAGAATGTTACGAGCATTGGGATTAGAGTTAATGGCAATTCGTCATGATCCCGACGATCCAGAGAAAAGAGAACACTATGACAGACTAGAAGGAGAACTTGGTATACAATTTTTTGATAAGGGTCAGATTCGTCAGCTCTTTCACTATGGGAAAATTGTAGTCTCTGTCATCCCAGATAACGCTGATTCTCGGGGGCTCTTTTCTGCTGAACGTGTAAATGATCCTAGTACAGTTACTCAAGTCTGGGTCAACGAAGGAAGGGGCAGTCTTGTAAATACCAAAGATTTTTATGCCGCAATTGCTCAGCGTAACATGGTTTCTCTCAGCGATGTTACTGAAAATGAATTCCTCCCTCTAACAGAACAACCATGGAGATCGTCGCTGGGGAGACGTCATTTTCAGACCCCTCACTTTGACAGCAACGGTTTTGACCCCAGACCCAAGAGACGTATTTCAAGGGGTGGGAAAACGATTGTTTTTGCTTCCAGGGGACAAGAAGCACTAGGGGCCGGAGGGAGTGTCCGTAACCTGATGATTCTCCAAGCTATCAAAAGTTCAGAGGCTTACCTGGAAGACAAGTCCGTTCCTTTCCCCATTATCCCAGAAGAGAAAAAACCGAAATCTCTCCAATCAGCGCTTTAACTTTTACGGGGGATGAATAAGGGATATCTTTCTCGTATACTTTCTTTTACTGCTACAGCATATAACGGCTCTTTCTCAAAATGAGTGGATAAATCATCTCACCCTCTTCTCGTGGGAGAGGATCAGGTTGTCCCCCCTCCCCTTGTGCTGATCGTGTCCCATAACTTTTTACTGAACACAGGGGGTGTCTTTGTAGTCTGTTGTGTTTGTGATTATTTGCGGGCGAGAGATTACAAAAGATACGATGGAACGTATTCAGGAGACGGTGGATCGGGAGCCTGAGATTTCTCGTGCTGTTCTGTCGCGGCGTATTTGTGAATGGTTGTAGATGAGCGGGACCGGTTCTGATTTTCGAATATAGGAAGCCATCAAGGTAATTGAAAAAGAGAACCGGTTTCATTTGTTCCAATGAAGTCATTGATGCCCTCAAGGCAGGACAGATTTTGGAGAACTATCCTCAGCATCGAAGAGGGGCATGTTGTTTAGTCAACGGTTTGACTGGGAAAGGGCGTCTTCTCCACGTTGTTTGTACTACTGCACAGCCAACATTGATTATCATTACGGTCTATGAACCAAAGCCACCAACGTGGATAACACCCACAAAGAGGAGGCGGGAATCATGAAATGCAGTATTGAAGGATGTTCTGGAGGGTATCAAGAACGAAAAATTGTGCATACACTCCGTCATCAAGGACGAGTGGTTGTGATTGACCACGTTCCTGTGGAAATCTGCACTGTTTGTGGCGATGTTTTACTCAGTCCCAATACCGTTCGGCATATGGAGCAACTATTACAGAGGGCTTCTCGTCCAAGAGCCACAGTGCCTCTGTATGAATATGCGTAAGGCGCGATCTAACAAAAATCTAACAGAACACACCGAAACAAGCCAAAACAGCGTGAAAAACTCGAATCGAGCTTCGAATCAGTAGGTCGGGAGTTCTTAGCCATCCGCCACGCGAGGTGGTGAGATCTCGCCTCAGGCGGAGAGTCTCCCGGGGGTGCACGTTTTGTTTACGGAACTAAATGAAATAGGCTGTAAATTTGCAGTCTATAATGCCTAACAACTCATTGCACCTGGCTCGAACCCGCGGGGCGGAATTCCTAACCGCTCAATTTGTTCGTTAGGGATATTGGAATAGATTGAAGATAGGAAAGTTTGGCAAAAAGAAAGTCAGCCTTTTTCGCCGAAGGCGAACTTGCCTCTGGCGAGGGCTGAAGCGGAAGTATAAAATAGGTTTTGGTTCACCCAAATTCTATCCAAAGTTTGGGGTTAAGAAAAATAGGGGGAAGCGAAAGGTCAACTGCTTTGGTAAAGCAATCCTGCAAGAGCATTCTAGGGGTCATATTACTCATTGTCACTAGCAGAGTTATAGATCACAATCGTTGTCATTACTTATGCCCACATTCCCAGATAGGCCGACAAAAAATAAAAACCGATCTTTTTTCAGACATAGGTTTAATTGAATCACTACAACTCCTGACAACAAAAACCCCTCCCAAATCGTCTGATTCCTATCTTCTCGCTCTCAAACACCTTCAAGAGTTCACAGGATTAGATAATGAGACAATCTTAAAAAATCAAACTCTCCCATATGGATTTTTAACTCTCCTTTCTCAAAAACATCCTTTTGCAGAGTACGCCCGCACACAATTCAACAGAAATGACTTTGTGTTTCGTTTCCCATTGCATGAGGGAATTTGGTATGCGCTGGAAATCAAAAAGCAGTTGGGGAAATTCCCAAAGCAAGGAATCCCCATTATCAATTTTGATTCTCATGATGACAGATTTAGTAATCAACTGGGTAGTGACGGCGTGGATGATGCAAATTGGGGGTATGCGGTTGTAAGGGATGGATTAGCTCCTTTTGTTTTACAAATCGCACTGCTGCCTCACCCCTCCTTCACACTGATTGAGTCAAGAGATGAGTCGCATTCCTTATCTCCCAAATGGAGAAGTGAATCATTGCCTTCGGATGAACTTGTACCCATTCTACAACGACTTATTAAAACTTATCTCACCGACACTTCTTTTTATTGGGTTACCTTTGATCTGGATTTTGTCAGTCTCAAAAAGTCACTTGATGTGCACTCACCAACCGGCTGGCATCTTGACCCAACCGCCGTCCGTGAGGTCATTGCTAAGATTGTGCTTCCTTTTCTGCAGATGTTTGACTGCAATCCCTCACAGCTAATTATCGCAGACTCACTTGATTATTTGGCTCCTCCTGCTCGGCAAGATGCATCCTATCGTAGTCAGATCATTCAATATTTAACAGAGATGATTTATCAATTCTGTAATAGGCCCAGATTACAAACGCGGACCCTAACACTCAGATTCCATCAATGGCATGCTTTCATTTCTTCGTTCCTAGACTACAATAGTCATTTCTTTTCTAGAACGTCCGTGGTAAATACTAGTTTATGAGCCGTCTTGTAACCCGCAAAGTTCCCGCCTCTTTCGAGCGGGAAAGTACCATGCAATTATCCAGAAATGGAGAACCACAAGTGACTGTCACCGTGGCAAGGCCACGGGGATACTACACAAATCCCCTCTCCCCTTGTGTCTGTGCGC
Organism: uncultured Planctomycetia bacterium; assembly: GCA_964372345.1. Taxonomy (GTDB): domain Bacteria; phylum Omnitrophota; class Gorgyraeia; order JACOVV01; family JACOVV01; genus JACOVV01. The sequence goes on from CAYJQR010000022.1 coordinate 13,732, forward strand.
CTCTGGCGCAGGAGAGGGTGAGGGGTGATTCATACAACAATCACCCTCCCCTTAGTCCCCTCCCGTTAAGGGAGGGGAGGTTTGAGGAACTTTGAAATTCCTATGCATTAAAATAGTCTGCAAATTTGAGGCCTGTTTGCAAGTTAGACATCTAAAGCAACCCTATGAAAAAAAGGACAATCTTTTATTCTTGGCAATCAGATCTTCCAGAAGAAGGTAATAGGGAATTTATTCAGAAGGCCCTTGATGGTGCCGTCCAAGAAATAGATGATAAAGGTGAGCTCAAAATAGAACCTGTTGTGGAAAGAGATACCAAAGGAGTTCCTGGCTCCCCAGATATAGCTAATACAATCCTTTCTAGAATAGACAATTGTAGTGTTTTTGTCGCAGATGTTTCGATAGTCAATCCAGATGCTAGATCCCGGAAAACACCAAATCCAAATGTAATGATTGAACTTGGCTATGCACTGAAAGCATTGGGTGATACCAAAATATTAATGGTACAGAATGGAGCTTATGGCATTTTTAAAGAACTTCCGTTTGATCTTACAGGAAGGCGTGTCTTGAGTTATAAATTAGAAGAGGGAAGTACTTCCACAAAGTCCATCCAGCAAGGGCTTAAGAATGAAGTCAAAGATGAAGTCTTGCTTATTCTTAAAGCAACTGATAAAGAGGAGGAAGAAAATTTCCCACTTGATGTTGAGTTGTCTCACAAAAAAGGTCTATTTCACGCGACCCAGAAAAAACATATTTAAGACGCAGGAAATGAGCGGGACCGGTTCTGATTTTCGAAGATAGGAAACCATCAAGGTAATTGAAGAGGAGATAATAAAAAAGCCCGTCTTTTTCAACGGGCAGTTGATGACCTAAGTGTTACCCTAGGCATTTCTAAGTATAGCACAACCTTAGGCTTTGTCAATAGGAATTAGGGCAGACGAAAGGACGTTATGTTTGGGATTAAGGGAATCGATTGGAAAGAGTTAGGGAGGGTCATTGTATTGATTGATGTTGCCAATCTGGAACAATCGGTCAAATCTTTGGGATGGTGGGTAGATTATCGGAACTTGTTTCATTTCTTTGAGACGCATACCCACTGGGTGGGGATTCGATATTATTGCCCGCACTTTAATGACGAACGGCAGGATAAGTTTTTTACTGTTCTTAAGAAGGCAGGCTTTAAATTAATCACCAAGCCATTGAAGGTTATTAATGAGATGGACAAGGCTAAGGGTAATATACGGAAGGCGAACTTTGATGTGGAAATAACCTTAGATGCGATGACATTCTTTAACGATTATGATACTCTAATTCTATTTTCGGGGGACAGTGACTTTGATTCTCTGATTAAGCGTCTACGCCAGAATGGAAAGAAGGCAATCGTGATTTCTTCACGCTACCATATATCGAGGGAACTTATAGAAAGCTGTACTCGGTATATTGACTTAAAGAAATTGAGGACGGAACTAGAGAGGAAAAGATGACTTTATTGTCAAAGGAAGATAGCCCATGTTATGATGGGATGCCGTAAACGAAATGGAGACTAATCGAGCCGCTAGCTCATCAGGTTAGAGCACTTGCCTTTTAAGCAAGTGGTGCCGGGTTCGAGTCCCGGGCGGCTCAGAAGTTTCCGACCTTCATTCTTTAGTATTGACAACTCTAAAATACATGGTAAATTAGAAGTATGGTTGATAGAATTTTAAGGCTTCCGGAGAATCATAGTTTTTTTCTATTTGGGCCGAGGCAGACAGGAAAGAGTACCCTTCTAAAGGCTATATTAGACCCACAGACCACGATGTTTTACGACTTACTGCGGTCTGAAGAGTATCTGCGATTAACGAAGAACCCCTCTCTGTTTCGGGAAGAGGTGTTGTCACGGGATCAGAAAATTACCCATATAGTGGTAGATGAAGTACAAAGAGTTCCTGAACTGCTCAATGAGATTCATCTGATTCTGGAAGGGCCTCATTCACCGTACTTTTGCCTCAGTGGTTCCAGTGCCCGAAAATTAAAAAGATCCCATGCCAATCTGTTAGCAGGAAGGGCGTGGACTTATCATCTCTATCCACTGACCCACTGGGAGCTAGGTGAGCGTTTTTCTCTGGAGCGAGCCTTAAATTTTGGGACACTCCCCAGTGTCTATTTGTCTCAAGAAGATGCCGGCGCCCGAAAGACATTAACTTCATATGCTGAGGTCTACTTAAAAGAGGAAATTCAAGCAGAGGCGATTGTCAGGAATTTAGGGGGTTTCTTGCGATTTCTGACGCTGGCGGCTGACGAAAATGGTAATGTCATGAATTATTCCAACATTGCAAGAGAGACTGCTACCAGCTACAAGACGGTTAAGGAATATTTTCAGGTACTGGAGGATACTTTAATTGGATTTACTTTGTTGCCCTACGCAAAGGCTCTCCGAAAACGATTGATCAAACACCCTAAGTTTTATTTCTTCGATACTGGAATTCACCGGGCATTAAACAAAAGAATCTCTGTTCCTCTAGAGAGGAAAACTACCGAATACGGCAGGGCATTTGAGCATTTTTTGGTTACTGAAATTCTGCGGTTGGCGGATTATTTGGAATCTGACTACGAATTTTCTTTTTATCAGAGTTCTAATCAAGCGGAGGTGGATTTGATTGTGGAAACTCCCCAGAAGATGACTTATGCCATTGAGATCAAAGCCACCGAAAGTCCTGACTTAGGTTCACTTAAGGGGTTAGAATCTTTTTCAGAGATCTGCAAGAATGCAGTTCTTTGTTGTGCTTGCTTAGCGCCCAGGAAGAGAATCGTGAAGGGAATCTCGATTCTGCCATGGGAAGAAATTTTTAGTGTGATAGGATTGAAAAGAGAATGATGAGATATAAAATCCAGAAGATCACAGCCAGGGAAATTCTTGATTCACGAGGGAATCCAACAGTAGAAGTAGATGTTGTTCTCTCTGGTGGAATTCTGGGCAGGGCCGCGGTCCCGAGCGGCGCTTCGACCGGAGTTCATGAAGCGGTGGAGTTAAGAGATGGCGGAGACCGGTACTCAGGCAAGGGGGTCCGCAAAGCGGTTGAGAACGTGAACCGTTCGATTGCTAAGAAGTTAGCGGGATGGGATCCATCGGAGCAGGAGAAAATTGATCGAGCGTTGATCGCTCTTGACGGGACGCCGCAGAAAAAGAACCTCGGCGCCAACGCTATCCTAGGTGTTTCGATGGCAGTTGCGAAAGCGGCGGCATTGGCGGAAAAGAAACCTTTGTATCTCTATCTTGGGGGAACTTCGGCCAAAACGCTTCCGGTCCCGATGATGAATATTGTCAATGGCGGCGCCCACGCGGACAACAATGTGGACATTCAGGAGTTTATGATCATGCCGGCCGGAGCCGAGACATTCTCGGAAGCTCTGCGGATGGGGGCGGAGGTATTCCACAGCTTAAAGGCAATCCTGAAAGGAAAACATCTGGCGACTTCGGTCGGGGATGAGGGAGGATTCGCGCCGAATCTTGACTCGAACGAGCAGGCGATCGAACTCATTTTGCAGGCGATAGAGAGAGCTAAATATAAACCGGGTGAACAGGTGGTGCTGGCGCTCGATGTCGCCGCCAGCAGTTTCTATGAAGGGGGGAAGTATCACCTGAAGTCTGAAAATTCCTCAGAAAAAACCGCGCGGGAGATCATCGCTTGGCTTGAATCATGGGCGAAAAAATATCCCATTGTCTCCATCGAAGATGGGTTAGCGGAGGATGATTGGAGCGGATGGAAAGAATTAACTTCCCGTATCGGCAAAAAAGTACAGTTGGTGGGAGATGATATTTTTGTGACTCAGACAGAGAGATTAAAAAGAGGAATCCAGGAAAAGATCGCCAACGCTATTTTGATTAAAGTCAACCAGTGCGGCACATTGACTGAAACGATGGCGGCCATTGATTTGGCGGCGAAAAACGGCTACACGGCGATTGTTTCCCACCGCTCAGGGGAGACTGAGGATACGACGATCGCCCACATCGCGGTCGCCAAGAACACGGGACAAATCAAAACCGGGTCGCTTTCAAGAACCGACCGCGTCTGCAAATATAACGAATTGCTCCGAATCGAAGAAGAACTTGGAAGCAAAGCCCGCTACGCGGGGGCGGAGTTTCTGGAGAATTCATGCTCAAACGTCTCCTCTGGTTCGTGATTCTGGCGCTTTTTTTTGTGCTGGGGAAGAACTACTTAAGCGACCACGCGAAACTGCAGGACCTTCACGATAAGAATCTCGCCTTGGAAACAAAGACGACCAACCTCCAACGGGAGATCGCGCGCCTAAAAGACGAAGAAGATCGTTTAACCCATGATCCGGAATACGTCGAACGCCGCGCCAGGAGCAAACTAAAGATGTCTAAAGAGGGAGAGCTCACTTTAGACATCAAATAAAAACCATTTAGTGATTGACCTGTCTGCCCAACAATAATCAGTTAACGCTGAAAAGGGGGAGGGGAGAATGGGGGTTGGGATTTACTATGGAAGTTTTATCTAAGTCTTCAACCGGTGCTCTGGTGCTCTGGTGCTCTGGTGTTCTGGCGATCGGTTGCCACGCTATCCAAGCCGAACGCCAGGGGGATCCCAATATGGCGATTGCCGGCTGGCCTTCGGATCAAGAACAATCGCGCTACGGAAACCAACCGGACTACGAATCAGGTGAACTCATTGTCCAACTGAAATCGGATATTCTGCAATTTCCCGCGGAGACGACAGGAGAAGTTCCCATTGAAAGGGTCACTTTTCAGGATGAGTCCTTTAGATCCCTCTGTGAGAGGGCTCAAGTAGTCTCGATTCAGTATGTCTATACCGGCAAGCGGGAATCTCTTCCGGAAAACATGCGGCGAACCTACCTTTTTCGCTTCCAACAAGGGGTCGAAGTCAAGGAGTGGCTCCGTCATTTTGAGCAGTACCCCCAAGTCCAATACGCCGAACCCAACTATAGGGCGTACATTCAAGAAAAATAATAATTGCATTTAGTTATCAAATATGATAATATAGTAGTATGAAATTTGAAGAGCTTCTAAAGACAACCGGGAACCTGCCGGTGATTGATACTGAGAATCTCATGGTGGGGTCAGTTAAGCGCCAGGCAATGAAAGTCCAACTCAGCCGCTGGACTCAGCAGGAGAAGCTGATTCAGTTAAAAAGGGGGCTCTATCTTTTGGCGCCGGTCTATCGCAAGGTTTCTGTCTACGAACCTTATCTTGCTTCCCTTTTAACATCTCCTTCTTACATCAGCATGGAGAAAGCCCTTGAGTTTCACAATTTAATTCCGGAAGCAGTCACTGTGTTCACTTGCGTGACCACCAAAAGACCGACGGAATTTAACACACCAGCGGGGCGGTTTTCTTATCGGCATATTAAACCCCAACTTTTTTGGGGATATCAGGCAATGACGCTCAATAGTCAGACTGGCTTTGTGGCTTCTCCCGAAAAAGCGCTTTTAGATTTTTTCTACTCCAATAGTGTCGAGATCTCAATGGATTATCTCATTGAAATGCGCCTTCAGAACGTGGAAGAGATCAACCTCAAGAAGCTCATGGAATACGCGAAGCGATTTAACAAACCCAAACTCCGCCGCGTCGCTGCAGTGATTCACCTGTACGTGGCTGCTTACCAAAAAGGAGAGGTGCCGTTATGAAAGAGTACGCCCTGCAGCTCGTCGCTTCAAAACAAGGATTCAATGCCAAACTAAACCTGATGCGTGAATACCTGCAGGCGTATCTGTTGAAAATTCTGCGCGATCAGGGGTTTTTCCGGACAAACGCTTTTGTTGGAGGAACGGCATTGAGATTCTTGTATCAACTGCCGCGGTTCTCTGAAGATTTGGATTTCTCGCGAGTGTCACTTCCCCAGGATTCGTTTGGAAAACTGATGGAAGCAATCCAAAGGGAGTTGGCATTAGCCGGATATACGGTTACGATGAATTACAAAGAACAAAAAACAGTGCGACAGGCCCTGGTGAAATTTGAAAGATTGCTGTATGAGGCAGGGATCTCTCCAATGGCCAGCCAAAAGTTTTCCGTTAAGATTGAAGTGGATACTAACCCTCCTCAAGGGGCGGTATTAAAAACTGAAATCGTCAACAAATATTTCCCGATCGCGTTTTTATCCTACGATATCTCTTCTCTTTTTGCCGGCAAAACCAATGCCCTGCTGACCCGTAAATACACTAAGGGACGAGATTTCTTTGATCTTGGGTGGTACCTCTCGCGATGGAAAACAATCGTTCCGAATATGACGTTGCTGCAGAATGGCCTTCAACAGACCGGCTATCAGAAAGAGTACCCCACCGAAGAAAATTGGCGCCGCTATTTATATGAAGTTGTCCAGAAAGCCGACTGGAAAAAAATCGAACAAGACATTGTCAACTTCCTAGAAAACCCTTCCGATGCCAATGTTTTCTCAAAGGAAAACATTTTGCGGCTGCTAGAGGCAGATTCTACAATTTAAACTTCGAGTCAAATCTCTCCTTCTTGTAACACCACTAACTCTTTTACCGACTTTCCGTCGCTCCAATTTCCCATAAAGCGTTGTTGAGACGTATTCCCCAGCGCGTATTCTCGATTCTTGCCATAAAAAGCGGCGTCACAAAGGGCGTCGAACAGCTTCCAGAATCCATAGTAATCTAATGCGTTAACACTCTGCGCCTCCACTTGCTCCGGATCTGGAAATCCTTCTTCTGTGGTCTGTGGAAGTTTTTGTTCCCCTAATCTCGATTGGACCCTCCGTTTCAATAATCCCCGCAGGAGGCCACTTCTTGTTCCTTCTCTTCTACGGCGTAACTTTTCTCCCGAATCGTATTTTTCATCCACAGCCGCTGGAGAAAAATGACTCGCCACTAGCGGTGGCTCTCCATGCTGATCAGAAACAATGATAATGAGCGCTTTATTGCTAGCAGGAACACGGATGGATTCTTTAATGATTCTTTTAGCATCAATATCTCGAACCACGCGGTCCCGGTCTCCTATCACAGCCAATAGCAAAAGATGACTCGGAATCTGACTCAAGTCGTCTAAAGGGATGGCGATCCTAGGACTCATGGACCAGGACTTGCCTGGTTGAACCGACATCGCGGCCTTGGGTGGGGGGAGCCCGGAAGAATTTGCTAGTGCGGCCATGTTGGCTGTCACCTGAGCTCCTGCAGAGTGTCCCACAATGGCGAACTTATCCAATTGTGGTTCGACATGGCTCCCTCTCTGAAGCCGTTTAATGGCGTCCTTCACCACCGCAATAGCATTCGGAGTGAATTCCCTCGTCGGTGTGCGAAGATCTGCCTGATAACGAGGATAGACCACCACGTTTCCCCTTCGGACAATATGCTCAATCCACGCCCCATACACTTTGGGATTTGTCGCACTCCAACCATGGTTGAACACAATCAGAGGGGCTCTAGGCGGTTTAGGATCCGCTGGTTCAAAAATCCAGTACTGCTGATCTCCAGCGCCATAAACCGATTGAGTGACTCTTTCATGATGATACTCGGCCCCTCCTGGGCCTGACGTAGGCTGGTGAGGAGGAGCCGCTTTTGTTTGGGCGAACGCCCAAGGGGAACCTACGAGGAATAAAAGGAGTAACCCTAAAACTCTCACTCTGTCATGGGGCTGATCACTCCACAGGCAATCCGTCTTCCGGCATTGCCGGAGGGATCGGTCATTTCATCATCGGGTCCCGCATGAATGACCAGCGCCGTTCCCCCTTTTTTAAACAGAGAATTTTCACCACTCCCCAGAGTCACGTCGGGCGCTACAATCTCTTCAAAGGCAGAACCGTCCTCTGCCACTTCAATGTTGGGAAGGTCTCCGTTATGCCACCCTTCTGGATTCTTGACACCGTGCTTCCTGCCGTAGGGATTAAAGTGTCCCCCGGCTGATTGAAAATCGGGCCCCTCACATTTTCCTGTCTCATGAATGTGGAAAGCGTGAATCCCTGGAGGAAGATTAGCAGCTTCTAAATTAATCACGACCCCGTCCGGAGACTCTATCAAAGTGGCGGTTCCGATCTCTTTTCCTTCTGTATTGTACAAATTCGCTTTTGCCGTCGGTAAATCTTCCTGCGCACAGGCAAACGGACTCATTAAAAATAGTAATCCCATGACTAATAGCATGTTTCTCATCTGATTTCTCCTTTCGCACACTCATGTTTTTATGTCGGTAAGATTTTTGACCCATCCGGTCAGCTTCAAATCCAAAGCGATCCGCTCGACGGTAAACCGAAACCCAACCCCCTGAACTTGGCCGTAATAGAAAACATGAACCTTCTTAATGAATGATCGCGAGACTGGACGTATATCCATGCAGATAATTTTTTTGATCCACGGGCCCGATTTCGCCGTTGGCAAAGAAACCGGTCAAGGGAATCGGCCCTTTTTTGGATTGAATCATCCGCACATCGTGATTTTCTTCGCCGTATAATCCTTTTCCCCGGCCGCAACAACTCACTAAGAGGGCTCCGCAAGGACGGTTGGCTTTTAACGGATCGGATTTTCCCAGTAAAACCTGAAGGTCCTCGGCAGAAGTTTGAGCGTCTCTGAGTTGAAATTGAAGGGTCTGCCCTGTTTTGAGTTCCGCGCCGATCTCCAAAGATCTCGTTTTCTGATCCATTCTCATAATGTTGCGAATCAGAAAATCCCCCCGCTCAAACGAATGCTGGTGTTCGTCCATCACCAATCCCGTAAAAAGTGAATGGCGCGCCAATTCTTTGTCGGCCATGGGTAAAGCATCATAGACTTCCTGTAAAATTTGGATTGCCGGTTTGCCCGCCAATTCACGCAGTACGTTGTGCTCTGCTTTGGTGATAATAAAGGGCTTACCGATAGGACGACACCCTTGAGAAACAATAACGTCAAAAGAGACGTCTCCACCGAGGGCTACTCCCGCCGCTCCTTCCTCAAAAATTTCACCGTTCAGCGACAGCCAATTGGATCCCCCGGTGGCAGCGCCGCTGGTCAGTCCACCGATCACAGGGCGCTTAGGATATCCTTCATTGAAAGCCCTCAAAACTCCTTCCGCATTGCAACTTGCCGGATCCGCCAAAAGAATAAAGTGGGGACGATCGGTGGGATAGAGATCCAACTGCCGCACCAGGTCTTCCCCTTTTTCCAGCCGGTTGGCTTCAAAAGCACTCATTGAAAAAGGAAGGATCTTGGCGTTGGGCAGATGCATCGCCAGAATAGAGAGCGCCGGTTCAAATTCGATCTCCCGATCGGTCCCAATGATACCGCTGGCGTTACACCCCAGTAAAACAGAACAGACGAGTTTCTCTTTGAGCAGGCCGGCCAGAAGAAGCGGGTTGATGTTGGCGTACCCTTCCGAAACGAAAAAAAGAGCCAGATCGCAACTGGCCCCTTCGAGGTCTTTCTGGACCTTTGCGATCAGCTCTTCCGTCCCTCTTTGCCAATCTTTCTCTTGAGAGAATGCCGAGGAAAATATTTTTGATGTCATGCTTAAATCTCAGTTGATATCTCTCTAAAAAATTCCTTAGTCCTTAGAAGAAGTTTGCCTCTAGACTGACATTGTACCATTTTATTGTACCATTTTAGAATCTTTTCCGTAAGCTCTGGAAAATGGGGACAACTCCCCATTTAATTTGCTAGTCCCCGGGAGAAAGATGGTACTGTCCTTTAGAAGGGGGTGAGGGTCGTTCCTCATGAAATGTCTCGTGTCCAGACTTGGTAATGTGTAAATACGGGCACCTGTTGCGAGTGATAAAATACA
>CAYJQR010000023.1:0-22863 GCA_964372345.1 uncultured Planctomycetia bacterium
ATTGCCTTGGACGTAGTGTCTGCGTATCCATTATTAGTTAAAGATCAATAAATCGCTGTAAGATTCAAAGAGCTTGCCCTCTGTTGTGTCACCGTGTAAATCCATATCCATGGCCAAGTCGAGCCGGACCTCCTTTGGAGCGCCAATAATCTCGTCGTATCCAGAATATTCGACCAAGATCTGAGTTCTTGTTCCCGCTGACAAGATTCGATCGGGGTTAATGCTCATTGCAAGATTTGCTTGTTCCTTGGCGTTACTTAAATGGCTGGTCAATTTAGAAATCAGGGAATCTTGCTGAAATACTTTCGCGCTAATCAAATCAATGTCTTCAGAAAACCGGTGGTCTTCAAAATATATTCTCTTAATAGCTGTTCCGCCGTAGAAGATGAAATCATTCTTCAGTGTGCTTGTTGAAAGGCATTTGAGAATCCAGCAAATCACATAGTCTTTTTCAATGGTTTCAGCAGGAACCCGGAATCTTTCAGCAGTATTGTTGATTTCAGCAAGCGGAATCATCCCCACACACTTGCTTTCAATTCTTCAACGTTCGTATTAACACAAACACGCCAGCGACTGAGATATTTTCCATTTTTAACGCCATCAGGATCTAGAAAGATATAGTCTTTTGATCCAGTAATCGTTTCTGTAAGCAAGCTTGTCCAATTATTTCCAAAATTAAATAATTCAAGAATGAACCCCATGCGCTTAATCGCGGCTTTTGTTTTGAATTTTTTGGCATATTGGCCAATTTTTTTCAATGAAATATTTTTTTGCTTTGCCCAAATTCCCCGAGCTACCTCCGTGATACCTCCGGATAGGCCGGGCTGATCAAGGCCGTCCATAATTGTTCTTTCCAAATCGCTGACCTGTACTTGCTCCTGCTTAGTTGCCCAATGCGTCATCATTCCCCAGAAATGCTCTTTTTTTGAATAGATGAAATGATAGGTGACGTCGCTTAGTTTTTTATCTTTTTTCCTCTTAGGCAATGTAAGATAAACATCAAATAAAGGATGTGAAGTCATGCCATGAATTCGCATCGCGCTGTAATAGGAGATGTAATACGGATCTTTTCCGGCGAGTTCCCTTGCAATAAGGGGCCAATTCTTCAACTGGGTGTTTTCGGAACCTGTCACCATGATCAAATAAGTTCCGCGTTTGATCCTGGTGACAATCCCGCGTTTTACCATGTTGGTCAGAAGATTGGCAGTCGCGTAATAGTTTGTGTCTGTAAGTGTTAGAGCTTCATGAAAAGTAAATATATTTTTTCCGGTTTGCTGGAGTTCCAATAATAACTGAGCACTTCTAGATCCTATAGTTCTTGTGGGTTGCGTTGGCTTTCTCATGGTTATATTTTATGCATCATAGTTAACATGTCAAGTTAATAAGATGACTCAAAAGATAAACATACCCAACGGAACAGTTCCCTATTTCAGAGTATTTTCTTTGACAGGATCTTCTCCCCGTTCATCTCATACACCATCGGCACGCCGGTGGGGATTTCGAGTTTGAGGACTTCCTCTTTGGAGAGTTTTTCAAGGTATAGGGTGATCGAACGTAGACTATTGCCGTGGGCGGCGATCAGGATATTCTTTCCGGTTTTGATGTCTGGCAGGATTTTCTTCTCAAAATAGGGAAGCGTTCGCGCTGCGGTATCTTTAAGACTTTCTCCGTTGGGAGGGGCGATATCGTAACTCCGCCGCCAGAGGTGGACTTGCTCCTCGCCGAATTTTTTGGCGGTTTCCGCTTTGTTCAATCCCTGCAGGTCTCCGTAGTGTCGCTCGTTGAGCGCTGGGTCTTTTTCGATCGGGATGCCGTTTTTGCCCGCCTCTTCCAACGCCAAACGCAACGTTTCCTGCGCTCGCTTCAGGGCGGAGGTGTAGGCCTTATCAATTTTATACGCTTTCAGTTTTTGACCAGCCGAGCGGGCTTCTTCTTCTCCCTTGGGGCTTAATGGGACATCAATCCATCCGGTAAAACGGTTTTCCAAGTTCCATTGCGACTGCCCGTGACGAAGCAGAATCAGTAATGACATGTTGGCAAGATGGGGCGTGCCGCGAAGGTCCATTGTTTTTGGACAATTCGCAGTAAAACCAGGGCGCTGAAACTGGTGAAGGCGAAGATCAGAAACCCGGTTCCATAAGAGCCGCTGATATCTTTGAGTGAACCGAGGAGGGTCGGGAGAAAGAACCCTCCCAGTCCTCCCGCGGCGCCGACGATGCCGGTGATGACGCCGATCTCTTTCTGGAATCGCTGTGGGACGAGTTGGAAGACAGCCCCGTTTCCCATGCCGAGCAGAGCCATCCCAACGACTAATAATGGCAAAGCCCATGACAGGGGGAGAAGCCAACTGACACCGAATAGAGTCAAGGCGATGGCGCCATAAAGAAAAGTGAGCATTGCCATTCCCCCGAAGCGATCTGCCAAGTATCCCCCTAAAGGTCTGGCAAAACTGCCGGCGAAAACACAGAGAGCGGTGACATTGCCGGCCATCACTTTGCTCAAGCCGTACTGGTCATGGAAAAAGATTCCAAGAAAACTGGCCAGTCCCACAAACCCGCCGAAGGTGATGCTGTAGAAAAAGCAGAACCAGAGGGTATCCGCTTCTTTAAATAAACTGAGATAACTCAAGAAGCTTTTCGGTTTTGGCTGGCTGGGGCTCTCCTTGGCTAATAGCGTAAAGGCGATGAGAGTCAGGACTACCGGAATGAGCGCCATGCCAAACACATTCCGCCAGCCGAAAAGTTCAGCCAGCCGCGGCGCGAACAGCGAAGCCAGCACCGTTCCGCTGTTTCCCGCTCCCGCGATGCCGAGCGCGATCCCTTGATATTGGGGAGGGTACCAACGGCTGGCCAGCGGGAGCGCGACGGCAAAACTGCCGCCGGCAATTCCCAAAAAGAGTCCGAAAGCCAGAAGAGAATGAAAGTGGGGAGAGAAGATCCACCCTCCAATCAGAGGGAGAATCACCAGACACTGCGCGAGAATTCCTGTTTTTCTGGGGCCGATCCGGTCTACTAAAATTCCGATCGGGAGGCGGACGAGCGATCCTCCTAAAATCGGAATGGCGACCAGTAATCCTTTTTGAGTCGCGGAGAGGCCGAAGTCTTTAGCGATGTGAACTCCCAGCACTCCCATTAAAACCCAGACCATGAAACTGATATCAAAGTAGAGAAACGCCGAGAAAAGCGTGGGAGGATGCCCCGTTTTAGAAAAGTCAGAAAGCTTCATGAGTATCCTCCTATGATTTTGACTAATCTCACCGCGCAAAATTTGAGTTCGGGTTGTTTGGAAACAGGATCAAAAGAATCGCTCGTCGCTTCATTGGCCACCGCTTTTGACCAGAGCGAACCCCAATGAAATGGGACAAAACAGCATCCCTGCCGGATGTCGGAGGTGATTCGGCAAGGAGCTTGTAGTTTCCCGCGGCGAGAGATCACCTCAACCGCCTCTCCTTCTTTAAGGGTTAATGTTTTCGCGTCCTCGGGATGGATTTCGATAAAGGGAGATGGCTCGCTTCTCATTAAAGTTTCTATCTTTCCGGTCCGGGTCATCGTGTGCCACTGGTCTCGAATTCGCCCGGTGGTCAGAATAAACGGGTAGTCCTCGTCTGGCGGCTCAGCCGGCAGGGTATATTCCCACGCCTGAAATCGTGCCCGACCATCGGCCGTCGGGAAGACTCGATTGGTAAAAAGAGGAGAAGCCGGCAGACTATCGGCGCTCGGGCAGGGCCATTGAAGAGGTCCCTTTCTTAATCGTTCATACGAAATACCCGAGATGTCCATGCGGGTCCCTTTGGTGGAATGTTTGTATTCTTCGTAGATCTCTTCTGCGCTCTGGTAGGGAAAATGTTTCTCAAACCCCATATTTTTAGCCAAGCGGCAGATGATTTCCCAGTCAGGGAGGGCTTCTCCCGGCGGATCAACGGTTTTTTCTAGGAGAGAAACTCGCCGTTCGGAATTCGTGATCGTTCCTTGCTGTTCGGCCCATTGCGCGGCTGGAAGAAGAAGGTGCGCGTATTGCGTGGTTTCCGTGGGATGAAACGCGTCTTGGCAGATGACAAGGTCTGCTTTTTTGAGAGCTGCTTTAAAACGCCCCAGCGAAGGGAGCGATGCCGCGGGATTAGTCGCGATGATCCAAATAATTTTTATTTTTCCCGTTTCCAACTGGCGGAACAATTCAATCGCGGTGAGCCCCGGCTTAGGAGAGATGCGCCCTTTGGGGATTTTCCAAAGCTGTTCCATCGTTTGACGGTGTTCCTGATTCGTGATCAAACGATGCCCGGGGAGAAGGTGGGCAAGCCCTCCTGTTTCCCGTCCTCCCATGGCGTTGGGCTGGCCTGTGAGAGAAAAAGGACCCGCGCCCGCTCTGCCGATATTTCCTGTGGCTAACGCCAGATTAATGATCGAATTATTTTTGGCAACTCCGTGAATACTTTGATTGAGCCCCATGCTCCAGAAAGAGAGGGCGGCGCTCGCCTGCCCATAAAGAAGAGACGCTTTCCGAATAAGAGTGGGGTCAACACCGCAGATTTCAGCGGTTTTCTCCAGAGGATAACGTTTGGCAACCTCCACGACTTTCTCCCAGCCGTTGGTATGGTTTTGAATGAACTTAGAATCAATCAGTTCTTCTTCAATCAGGATACTGATCATTCCGTTCAAGAGGGCGACATCCGTTCCCGGCCGAATCGGGAGATAAACATCGGCGATTTCAGCCGTTCTCGTCCGTCGAGGATCGGCAACAATCACTTTAATTCGGCTAGGAAATTTTATCTTCCGGTTTTTAATTCTTTGAAAGACGACCGGATGACAGGCGGCGGTGTTCGTTCCAATTAAAAAGAAACAATCAGCCAGTTCAATATCGCTGTAACTCGCCGGCTGGCAGTCTTCTCCCAGAGAGGTCGTGTAGCCGGCCACGGCGCTCGCCATGCAGAGCCGGGAGTTGGAATCCACGTTATTGGTTCCTAAAAATCCTTTAGCGAATTTGTTAATGACGTAATAATCTTCCGTCAAGAGCTGCCCGGAAATATAAAAAGCAATCGCATCGGGACCTTCTTTTTCTAGTACTCTCTGGAAGGCGCGGCGGATCGTGGCCAACGATTCTTCCCAGGTGGTTTTACGAAAAGGGGCGTCCAGAGAAACGCGCTCTTGGGGGAAAAGCAATCGTCCGGGGGCGTCGAGTATTTGATTGAGGAGAGCTCCCTTCATACAGAGAAGTCCGTAATTCGCCGGATGGGAAGGGTCCCCTCGCACTCGTTCGATCCTGTCTTTAGCGACACCGACCAGCAGACCGCAGCCGACGCCGCAATAGGGGCAGAGAGAACGGCGCCAGGTCAGCTCTTTGTCCGTTGGGAGAGATCCAACCTCCCATGCGACGTCGTCAGCCGCCTGATGGAGGACTTTCATCTCGACCCTGTTTTTATTCTCTCTGGCCTGTCCGAATCGTATAAGTTTGGGCAACATCGCTCACAAAGATTTTCCCATCGCCGAAATTTCCGGTTCTGGCATGTTGTTGGATCAGTTCAATCACACGGTCGGTTTCTTTATCTTCAACGACCATCATCAGCATCAGTTTTGACAATTCGTCATAGGTCGTATTGCCGACCTGGATTCCACGCTGGCGTCCTCGTCCCAAGACGTCCACTTTGGTCAGGGAATAAAAACCGGCCTTCTCTAAGCCATTGACTACGTCGTATTCTTTTTCCGGCCGAATAACGGCTTTAATCATTTTCATTGGGAGTTCCTCCGCTTACCATAACGCCGTCACACTCTCTTCCGCTGTCCGAATCCGGACAGCATTCTCGATTTCGCAGGCAAAAATTTTCCCATCTCCGTAGGAACCGGTTTGATTGGCCCGGATGATCGCTTCGATGGCGATGTCAAAGAGTCCTTCGTCTACCACTAGATAGAGGAGCCGCTTCGGGAGAAATTTCATCCCGGGGGGTATCTTGGCGGGTGGCGCGCCGTTGGTTTCATACCGAAGCCCTCCCTGTTCACCCCGCCCTAAAACACGGAAGGTGGTGTAAGACGAAAGCCCCAATTTCGCCAGCGCCTCTTTGGTTTGGCGGTCTTTTCCCGGTCGAATGATCGCGTAGATTTCTTTCATCTCACCACCTGCATCTGGGTTTGGCTTGAAAATAGCTGTTTCAGCTGCTCATCTTGGAAGCTGGCGCAGAACTCCCTAAAAGATTCTCCGTTTTGTTTGTTCTCGTGGTACACACGCAGGACTCTTTCCATCGTTTGATTCAGTTCAGAGACCGGAATCGCTTCAAAAACGAGCCGCGCGAACGATCTTTTCTCATCCATGCGTCCCCCAACAAAAACATCCCACGCTTCGACGCGCTGTCCGTTGACGCGAGTGGTAGTTCCCAATAGGCCGATGTCTGAAATCGTATGCTGGGCGCAAGAGTTGGGGCATCCGGTAATGTTGATTTTAAAATCCTCCGGCACAGGAACCGCTGCCTCCAGGTGACGGATCAATTGATGCGCCAGATTTTTTGTCTCGGTCATGGAAAATTTGCAAAAGGTATTTCCCGTGCAGGCAACCGTATGGGCGCGCAGTCCGGCCGTTTCCCATTGAAACCCCATGATTCTTAATTCCTGCTGGGCCCTCTCTAAGTTCGCTTCGGCAATGTTGGGGAGGAGGAAATTTTGTTTATTGGTCAGCCGTAACGTACCGTTGCCATAATTTTGCGCGATTTTGGCCAAGCCGATTATCTGAAAACCGGAAAGACGCCCGACAATAATCGGGACGCCGATATAAAACATCCCCGGCTGTTTCTGAACGCCGATTCCCATATGATCGCCGAGCTGTTCTGTATAAGGAAGATAGTCCGCGGCGGGAGCTAGTTCTTTCCCAATGCGATGAAAAAGCTCTTGGCGGAACTTTTCAATCCCCCAATCTTCAATCAAGAAACAGAGCCGCGCCCGGGCGCGGTTATTGCGGTATCCGTGGTCGCGAAAAATTTCAATCATGTGATGGGATAGCGGAATAATATCTTCCTGATCAATCAAGACCCCCAGCGATTGTGAAAAATAGGGCGTGTGTCCTGGTTTGCCGCCGGCATAAACCAGAAATCGGATTTGATCGGGATCTTGTTTCATTCTCACCGCGACGATTCCGATATCATGAATCTCCTGGTAACAGCAATTCGTGCCGCAGCCGCTGACGGCGATATTGAACTTTCTGGGAAGATTGAAGAGTTCCCGGTGGTCCAGCAGATGTCTCTGCAATTCTTTAATAGCTCCTGTTAGATCAGCAAGTTCCGCGGGGTTAATTCCTGCCAACGGACATCCAGTGATGTTGCGGACATTGTCGGCGCCGGCCCCGATGGTAGAGAGTCCCACTTCATTGAGCCGACGCACCATCGTCGGAATCTGTTCGATGGTCAGTGTCCGAAGCTGAATGTTCTGGCGGGTCGTGATATCTCCAAACCCCCAGCCGTAGTCATTGGCAAGTTCACCAATCGTTTTCATCTGGTCGGAACGGATTTCCCCGCCTGGAATTCGGATCCGGACCATGAAGCTGTTGAACTTCGGCCCTAGATGGAAAAACCCGAACCATTTAAAGCGGAAAACGTCCTCCCGCTTAATCGCGTTGATGCCTGCTTTGGCGTATTCCAGCAAATCCCCCCAGCTATCCAACGGATGCCTCTCCTGTTTGATTTTTTCTTCGAAAATCAAATCAGCCATTCCAGCGTCTCCTGATGAATGGAACAGGTTCTATTTTTTTTAAAAGAACCTGACATTTGACCTTATTCACCTCTGTTTCACTCCTGGCAGTTCTCGATAACCGTTTCAAATTCTCCTCTCGGATCAACCAATGACGAATCATACGATCAACGTGATGCTCTAAATCTCCCATGGAGGCCTCCTTTGATTCCGGATAAAGCATATCTGTCATAGATTACGCGTTCATTACCTAGTTGTTAAATCTATGTTAAGAGATGTTATAATAGCCGTCGTGGGCCGCACTCGTTTTTCTCAGATTAAAGCGATCCTGATCGGGATTCTCTTGGCCAATTGGCTGGTTGCCATCGCTAAGCTCGTTGTAGGGGCCCTTTCCCGCTCAGCCAGTCTTTTTGCCGACGGAATCCACTCATTTGCCGACGGCGCGTCCAATATTGTCGGGTTGATCGGCATTACCATCGCCGCCCACCCGGCGGATGAAGACCATCCCTACGGCCACCGGAAATTTGAAACCCTGTCAGCGCAGGTCATTTCGGTGATGTTGTTATTGGCCTCCTATGAAATTCTTCGGTCGGCCCTGGGCCGTTTGCAAGGAAACGATTTGCCGGAAGTGACGTGGGTCAGTTTTATGATCATTGGGGTGACGATCGTCATCAACACCATCGTCACTCTTTATGAACAAAACCAGGGGAAGAGGTTACAGAGTGATCTGTTATTGGCGGATGCCTGGCATACACGAACCGACATTTTGGTCTCCTGTTCCGTCGTCGGTTCACTGATAGCGGCGAAAGCAGGAGTGCCTCATATTGATTCCGTGATCGCGATGGGGATTGCCTTGTACATCGGGGGCAATGGAATCTGGATGCTCTGGCAGACCAGCGATGTGTTGGCCGATAAGATTGTTTTAGATGTTAAGGAAATAGAAAGAGTCGTCATGGAAATTCCGGGAGTGAAAACCTGCCATGAGATCCGCAACCGGGGGCGGAGGGATGATATTCACATTGATCTCCACGTTCTCGTGGATGACCAGATGTCGGTCGAAGAAGCCCACCACAAATCGTTCCTCATCGAAGAGAAGCTCAAAACTCATTTCCCCGGCGTCACCGACGTCATCGTCCACATCGAGCCGTTGTCGCATCGGCATGAATTACAGTAACTCGTTTATGATATAATCACTTTCATGTCTGCGATTCCAAAGGAAAAAATAGATCGTTTTTTTAGACGACTCGCGGAGAAAGCGCCTGCGAAAAGAGGGACTATTTACGTCACTGGAGGCGCGGCTTTGATTCTTTATGGGATTCCGCGATTCACAGAGGATATTGATATGGAAATTCCTTTGGGACTTAACGAGGAGGATATCTTATCGGCAGCAAAAGAAGTGGGCGTTATTGTTGAGTTTGGAGTGGATATTGAACGGTGGGGAATGACGGCGCTGTTTCATTACAGGGAAAACGCCGCGCTGTATCAAAAATTTGGAGGGCTCACGGTTAAAATCGTGGATCCCCTTAATATCATTGCTCCAAAACTGGCGCGGTTTATTGAACGCGACATTGAAGACGCCGTGATTTTGATCCGGAAATTCGAGATATCCCAGCAGGATCTTTTAGGTCATCTTGAAAAAATTTACAGGCGCAGTCCCGCTTCGTTAGAAAAAGGACAACTGCGAGGAAACATCGTTCGTTTCCTAAAGGAATACCAAAGGACGCTTTGGGGGAAAGAAAGTCCTTTACCTGCATGGTTAAACGTTGTTTCTACGAGGGAATAGTTTGATGAAAAAAGTCATGATTCTGAATGAGGAATATGATATTGAGGATTGTTCCGAGAGAAATCTGAACCAGCTCGTTTGGAGGATTCTTTTCCAGACCAAACCGGAACAGTTAGATCAGGAAGAAACTCGTTTGAAATATGATCGAGAAGCAGGTGAGTTTTTCAAAAAGGCCTATAATATTGCGTATTTACTTTCTGTGGTCAATCGCCGCAAACTCCAAGATTGCCGCCCAGAGCCATTATCCAATCGCTATCTGCCAAAATTAGAAGAGGATTCTTACCTTTCCTACAAACATTACCTCGGCCGCCAACAGGCCAAAGATTTCCTGCGCTATCTCAATAAGTGGATCCCGCTCTACAGTAACGCCGCTTAGTATCCATTGTTCCGAAAAATCACCGACAAAATCCTTCCTGCTTTTTCTCCTTCCAGGTGATACGAAAAGAACTCTTCATTCCGGCAGGAGGTACAGAGGCCGGTGTCGGTGATGTGATCTGTGCCCACTCCCATCGCTGTCAGTTGCGATTTTGCTTGGGCGGTGAGATCGAAGTAAATTTTCCCATTTCTTGAAGAACAATTGCTGGGGAAATACTGCGCGACGTCCTGTTTGACGTCATAACAACACGAACGAATGCAGGGTCCAATGGCAACCAGTATCTCCGATGGATCGGCTCCGGCGAATCGAACAAGCTGCTGGATCATCTTTTTAGGGAGTTCTTTCTGCAGTCCCCTCCAGCCGGCGTGGGCGACAGCAATGGTTTGGGAAGAAGGAACATAAAAGAGGAGAGGGACGCAGTCGGCGGAAAGAACCCCGATGGCGATGTTCTGGGAACGTGTCATCAGTCCATCACAATCGGGAAAGAACTTCAGTCGTCCGACGATTTTATCCGAGACGGTCGCGATGTGACTGGAGTGAACCTGTTTGGGAAGGATTAAATTCCCAAAAGGGATTTTTAAGGTTTCACAGAATTCTTTGGCGGCGTCGAACCGTTCTTTTTCGTAGAAGTCCTTTGGCGTAATGAGAACACGCCGCGTGCTGAAACCATGGACGATTCCTTTCTCTTTCCATGCGCTCAGGCTGACACGCAGGCGCTTGGGGTCAGAGACTAGCATGGATCCTTCAGTGGCAACCCATGCGACCCAATCACCTCAGCGTTCAGGTGACAGTTGCCTTGGATGACAGTTATCTTTTTCCCTTCTTGGGCATAGCTTCGCTGGACATACCCCATCGCGATCGGGCCGGCCCATTTCGGTGAAAAACAGCTGCTGGTAATCCGGCCGATCTGGTTTTGCTGATCGAAGATTTGGGGACAGTCCCCCGCCTCCGCCAGAGGCGGACTAGCGCCTTCGGGGACAACCCCCTTTTCAAATCGCAATCCGACCAATTGCCGCCGGTAGCCGCCGTAGGTTTTCAATCGCGCGACAATTTCTTGACCCGGATAACATCCTTTTGTATAGCTGATGGCACGGAAAAGGCGCGCTTCTGGAGGCGTATTTTCTTCTGAAAAATCTTTACCATATTGAGGGGTTCCGTTTTCGACGCGCAAGATTTCTTGAACTACCGGTTCAATCGCTTGCAAACCGAAGGATTTTCCTCGGCTGTATAACATGTTAAAAAAAGTGTCGAACATTGTTTTGGGAATCAGAATGAAATAGTTGTGGTTTTCCCAAGCAGCATCCTGTCCGACAAAAATGCCTGAGGCAATCACAGGGTTCAGTTCTTGTAAAAAGGAACTTGCCAAAGGGCCTTGTAATGAGAGCACCGAAAAATCGGCAGTACGATCCTGAATGGCTACTTCTTCCGTGATGAGGTATTTCTGAAGATGCCGCTGGATTCTCTCTTTGAGTGAAGGATTTGTCAGGATCAGAAACCGGTCATCCAGCGCCCAAACGGTCATATCGGCGATGATTTTTCCTCTGTTATCTAAGAGAAGCGCATAACGTAATTGCGGGGCGGGGAGATTTTGAATGTCCTGTGTTGTCAGCCGATGCAGGAAAGATCGCGCGTCGGTTCCTCTCAATTCAATCTTGCCATAGTGAGAAAAATCAAAGAGCCCCACTTTTTCATGGACTGTTTGGTATTGCTGTTGAATAGCGGCGGTGAACATATCCTCCTATTATACTGGTTTTGAACCCGCCTTGCCATTATTTTAACTCCTTTAAAACAAATAAGTTATACTCAAGCATTTCTCCATTTTTGATGGTATACTTATACTATAGGGATCGGACAGCACAACCCTAAGGGGGAGAAATGGTTACAAAAAGTCAAAGTGGCTTTTCCTTAATGGAAGTCATGGTGGCGGTGGCTCTTTTGGCGCTGGCCGTCACGATGATGATGCCGGTGATTCCGCTGGGATTGGAACGATTGCGGGATATGCGCCTTAAAGAAACCGCGGTCTGGCTCGCTGAGCGGGAGCTGGAATCGGTCCGTCAAACTGTTTTTTCCAGTATCACAAATTCTGCTAAACAAGACGCGTCTATTTCCCCGCTTAAGAAAGAAACAAAGGTGGTTGACCGGTCTTCTACCTTAAAGGAAGTCACGGTTGAGGTTTCTTGGCCGAACGTGCGGACGGGACTTGCCGATCGTAAAGTGAGTCTGGTGACGTTGGTTTCGAAGAATGGAGTCAATCGGTGAAAAGGCGGAAAATGGAAAATGGAAAATGGAAAATGAAAAATGCGTTTGTGGGGTTGTTTTTCCCATTCTCCATTCTCTATTCTCCATTCTCCAAGAAATCCACTGGTTTCACTCTCATCGAATTTATCATGGCCAGCGCCGTCGGGATTTTTGTGCTGGGAGCGATCGCC
The DNA here is from genome assembly GCA_964372345.1 of uncultured Planctomycetia bacterium. Classification (GTDB taxonomy): domain Bacteria; phylum Omnitrophota; class Gorgyraeia; order JACOVV01; family JACOVV01; genus JACOVV01. The sequence goes on from CAYJQR010000023.1 coordinate 12,253, forward strand.
AGTCTTTTATTCGCGGGAATCGGGGCGGTTAAATCGGTCGGTCAATTCCATTGGACTCACCAAGAAGCGAGAAAAGCGATGCAGTGGATTAACCGAGACGTTAAAGAGTCTTATTCCATCCTAAATCTTCAGACATTAGACGGCGCTGTCTATCAGACCGATAAAGATACGCTCGTTCTTCAGCGGTCGGGCGGGGCCGGCGGCGATTATGATTTTGTCGTTTATAACCTGGTCAGCGATGGAACCGATTATTTGGGGAGCAATATTTACCGTATCGACAGGATTTTTTTTGATAACTACACGATCGCGGGTGCTGTCAAAGCCAATTCCAGCAAAAGCGCTAGAACAATCGCCAAAAATGTCGTGGCTCCGACAGGGAATGATTATCTTTTTAACGCGGCAGGAACGAAAGTTTCTATTGACCTGACTGTTTCCAGAGCGGACCGAAGAGCCAGAGAGCAAGTAGTGACTCTAGATGGCGCTTCGCTGGGAACGCCGAGTAACAGCAACGAATCCATGGCCACGAAATTGCGTTTGTTGAGTGAAATTAAAATGCGCAACTAAAGAGGTAATACCCATGATCAATTCTAGGGGAAGCGTCTTATTAGCGTCAGTGACCGCGTTAGCGGTACTCTCCATGCTTTTGATTGGAGTAGACACCGCTAACCAGGGGGCGGGGGGATTCATGCAGGCGATTGATTCTGAACATCAATGGGTTCAGAGAGATTACGCCAATATCGCCGCTCTGAATCTGGCCGAGGCGGGACTGGAACGGGCTCTGGATGAGATCTCACAAACATGGTCCAGCGGCGGTAACTATAGCAAAACAGAAACTTTCAACGCGGGGAGCTATATCGTTCAAACAATCAACGCGACTTCTTCTTCGTATACCTTGGAAGCGGCAGGAAGCGCTGTGATCCGTGATTCGATTGTCACTCGAAAGATTCGCCTGACACTCAATAAAGAGGGAGTAGACACGCCTTATGTTATCTTAACCAAGGGCAATTTGAATCTAAAAAAAGCGAACGCGACCCTTCAAGGAATTTCTTCAACAGTTCTCCACGCCAATGGAAATTTTCAATACGACGGAAACGTTTCTGTCTACACCGAAAACGAGTTTGGAGAAGCCGTGTTGGGCGGCGTGAATGCTTCGGGTCATATCAACGGCAACGGAACGCTCAACAGCAGTGAAGCGAGTGCGAATATGCCGGCAGTCGCCTTGCCTACGGTTAATTTTGACCAGCTCAAAACAGAAGCCTCTTCCAGCATCGACGGCAATTACGAAATCAACGGGGGAACGCTTGGATCCGCCAACAGCATTACCTACATTGATGGGAATCTGACGTTGGAGGGGAACGTCACTGCCAAAGGAACCATTGTGGTTGATGGGAATGTAGACATCCAAGGGACCGTCAAACCGCCGAACGGCGAGACCCTAGAAATTATCAGCAAGGGGAACGTTGATTTTGACGATCAAGGAGTCTCTTCGAGCGGCCCAGAGTTAATTGCCAGTATCTACGCGGAGGGTAATTTTAAACTGCGGCCGGGGAGTCCATGGATTGAAGGTTTTATCATTGCTACCGGTAATATGGAATTCACTTCCGCCAACGCGGGAACTTTACAGATTGATTACAAGGAGAATGCCAATAGCGAGTTAACCACGGTTAAAACCAGCATCGCTGACTGGCAGGAAGTGTATTAAATGGAGGTGGAAATGAGGCGGTCAAAAGGGAGCGTCCTGCTTGGGGCATTGATGATGGTATCGATTCTTTTGATGATTTTGGTAGGAGTGGATACCAGTGTTCAGGGGGGAGGCGGGTTGATGCAGATGGTCTCCTCCGAGCACCTTTGGGTTCATAGAGATTATGCCAATACGACGGCGATCAATTTGGCGGAAGCGGGTTTAGATCAGTCCCTGGATGATATTGCTAAAAACTGGTCTAACGGAACTAGCTATAACAAAACAGAAAACTTCAGCGCCGGGAGTTATACCGCTAAGACAATAGCCTCCACATCGGATGCCTACACTCTTGAATCTACGGGAACTGTCACCCAATACGGAGTGACCGTGTCGCGGAAAGTCCGGCTCACCGTTAATAAAGGGACAGGCAATGATACTCCTCACGCGATTCTCGCCAACGGGAACGTCAATTTAAAGAGGGCTAGTGCGGCGATTTACGCGTCCCCTACCATAGCGATTCATACCAACGGGAACTTTCTATATCAAGGCTCGGTCGGTTTGTATGCCCAAGGGGGCGCCAGTTACGCTGGGGTCACTGCTTCAGGTAATATCGTCGCCAATGGGAGTCTAGCGGCTAGTGAGCAGAAAGCTAGAGTTGAATCAGAGGCTCTCCCTTCTGTGGATTTTAATAACTTGAAAACAGATGCCCAGACAAACGGGAGTTACAAAAATGTCAATTGGGATGTATGGGGTGTCACCATCGGATGTGAAGGGGTTACCTATGTCAAAGGAAATCTGACGTTGCATGGAAATGTCAAGGTGAAAGGGACGTTAGTCGTTGAGGGAAACGTGAGTATTGATGGAACACTAAAGCCATACGACTCGACGAAAAATTTAGAGCTTATCACTAAGGGGAATGTAGATTTTAAAGACAGAGGTGCTTCCTCTAGCGGGCCAGAGCTCATCGCGAATGTCTATTGCGAAGGAAATTTCAAGATGTCGCCAGGAAGTCCATGGATTAAAGGATCTGTAGTGGCCACTGGGAACATGGAATTTACTGCTGACAATGCGGGTTCTTTCCGTCTAGACTATGTCGCCAGTCCAGCGAATAGTAAACTGAGCCAAGGAAGCGGTGTTACTCCCTCTGATTGGAAAGAAGTGTATTAACACGTAGGAGCAGGCACTATAGACCTGCCCCTACGTGTTATAATGAAAACCGATCCAAGGTATTCTTATGTCGCCATCACAGCAAACCCTCGAACAGACCCTTAAACAACTCTCCAAAGAAGGGGAGCTTTATGAGAAACTCCCCGACGGCAGGGTTCGTTGCTTTGCCTGCGGGCACCGGTGCCTGATTTCCGAGGGGCGAAGCGGTGTTTGCCGGGTTCGATATAACGCCGGCGGTAAACTCTATGTTCCGACTGGCTATGTCGGCGCCCTTCAGCTCGATCCTGTCGAGAAGAAACCTTTTTTCCACGCCCTCCCCGGTTCCCAAGCAATGAGTTTTGGAATGCTGGGGTGCGACTATAAGTGTTTGTTCTGTCAAAACTGGTTGACATCACAGAGCTTACGAGATCCACAAGCAGGTGCTCCGCCTACCGAACTGAGTGGAGAAAATTTTATCCAACTTGCAAAACAATACAACGCCAAAATTGTCACCAGCACCTACAATGAACCGCTCATTACGAGTGAGTGGGCAGTAGAAATCTTCAAGATCGCCAAGAAAGAAGGATTAGTGACTTCGTATGTCTCTAATGGAAATGGCACACAAGAAGTTTTACAGTACATTCGCCCTTGGGTTGATTTATATAAAGTAGACCTCAAAGGTTTCAATGATCAAAATTATCGTAAGCTGGGTGGGGTTCTGCAAAGTGTTCTCGATACAATTCGAACGCTATATCAAATGAAATTTTGGGTTGAAATCGTGACGCTGGTGATTCCCAGTTTTAATGATTCAGACGATGAATTAAAACAAATTGCCGATTTTCTAGCGAGCGTCTCTCCCGATATCCCCTGGCACGTAACCGCGTTCCATAAAGATTACAAGATGACCGATCCGGACAACACCTCGGCGGAAACTTTAGTTCGCGCGGCGAATATCGGCCTCAAAGCAGGATTGAAATTTGTTTATGCGGGAAACCTTCCAGGAAGGGTGGGAAATTTAGAGAATACATACTGTCCGGAATGCAAAGAGCTACTCGTCGAACGGTACGGTTTTCAAGTGTTACGGAATCGGCTTGGTAAAGAAGGTAAATGCCCGAAGTGTCAGATGCAGATACCTGGGTTTTGGAGGGTGCCCTGATGAGATATTACAAAAACTTCATTGATGGCAAGTGGGTGAGTTCCAGTCCCGGTAAGACTTTTGATGATGTCAACCCAGCAGATACCCGCCAAACCATTGGCAAGTTCCCAAAATCGAGCAGTGACGATGTGAATACCGCCGTGGAGTCGGCACGAAAACATTTTGATTCTTGGCGTCATCTCCCTGCCCCCAAGCGGGGGGAGATTCTCTACCGATTTGGACAGATTTTAGTCCAGCACAAAGAAGAGATGGCACGGCTGATGACGCAGGAGATGGGGAAAATCCTCAAGGAGACTCGCGGGGATGTCCAAGAGGCGATTGACATGGCGTTTTACACGGCGGGGGAGGGGAGGAGGCTTTTTGGGCAGACTACCCCTTCAGAATTGAGAGATAAAGCCGCTTTCTCTGTCCGTATGCCCATCGGCGTTTGTGGGATTATTACCCCATGGAATTTCCCGGCGGCGATCCCCTCATGGAAAATTCTCCCTGCCTTGATCTGTGGCAATACCGTCGTTTTTAAGCCAGCCAGCTGGACTCCGGCAACAGCGGCTCGATTTGTCGAACTGTTAGATGAAGCAGGGGTACCACCAGGAATAGTGAACCTGGTTCACGGCAGTGGAGATGAGGTTGGTTCCGCACTGATTCACCATCCTGAAGTGGATTTGATCTCTTTTACAGGTTCCTGCCAAACGGGGCGCAAAATCGCAGAGGTTTGCGGTCGTGGCCTCAAGAAGTATTCACTGGAGATGGGGGGCAAGAACGCCCAGATTGTCATGGAGGATGCCGATCTGGAGTTGGCGATTGAAGGGGCGCTTTGGGGGGCTTTTGGGACTACAGGCCAGCGCTGTACCGCCACCAGCCGTCTCATTGTCCATCAGAAGATTGAGTCCAGTTTCACAAAGGGATTACTCAAAAGAATCAAAGGGCTCAAAGTTGGGAATGGGTTAAATCCCAAAACAGAGATGGGCCCCCTGATCAGCCAGAGCCAATTGGAAAATGTACGCAATTATGTACATATTGGGATCAAAGAGGGAGCAAAGCTTTTATACGGTGGTGAGCGTTTGACAAAGGGATCCTGCCGCCATGGATTTTTCTATCAGCCGACTTTATTCTCTTGTGTGGAGCCGGATATGCGAATTGCACAGGAGGAGATTTTTGGGCCTGTAACGGCAATCATCTCCGTTAAGAGTTTTGAAGAGGCAATCACCGTGATGAACTCTACTTCTTATGGGTTATCCTCTTCGATTTATACACGGGATGTCAACCGTGCGTTTAAAGCGATTGAAGAGGTTCAGGCTGGGATTACCTACATCAACAGCCCGACCATCGGAGCTGAGGTGCACCTTCCGTTTGGCGGGATAAAAAACACAGGAAACGGTCATCGCGAGGCAGGCGCCACTGCCTTGGATATTTTCTCAGAGTGGAAGGCTGTCTACGTAGACTACAGCGGCCACCTGCAGAAGGCGCAGATTAATGAATAAAAACAGCTGAACGCTGTGCGCTGGAAAAAGGAGGTTCTTCATGAGCTGGCTCAACGATCCTTGCGAAAAAATGATGCGGGAGAAAATCAAAGATTACCTGGCCAACAACAAAGTGGCCCGAGTCATTGCCGAGCGTCTCGATCAAGTCGGCACCGGCATCCGGCCGATTGTGGATCACGTGACAGTCCGCACCCTCAACGTCGAAGAAAGCGCCAAAGAATTCCTTAAACTCGGTTTTGTCTACGATTCCAAACTGGGTGTCTTGGAATATGAAGACTGGTGGGCGAAGATATATCGCAAGAACGGCTATCCGGCGGTCTTCATTGACCAGCCGTTTGAAGGGAAGCGGGGCGAGAAAAATGTCATCCATGAATGGGTACGAGAATTTAGCGGCAAGACTTTCCACCACATTGCGATTCAAGTGGGGGATATTGAAGTGGCGGTCGCCCAATTCAAAAAGTTGGGGATCGAATTAGCGGGGGAGATCGTTGGGGAGAGGGGATCTGATCTGCGTCAGGTTTTCACTAAGCCCGATATGAAAAACGACAAACCCTTTACCGTCTTAGAAATCGCCGAGCGCCGCCGCGGCTATGAAGGATTTTTGCCGCCGCAGGCGAATAAGTTGATGGAGTCAACAAGGTTGAAGAAAGGAGCATATTAGTTTTGATCCGCTCCTCCGATCCTGACATTATTCGTCCCTATTTAGAAGACGCCTCTAACCTCGCCGGTGGGTTTGCCAGCGAGGTCGTTTTCCCACGGGATGAGAAAGAGGTCTCAGAAATTTTAGCGGAGGCCTCCTCGAGGAAAATTCCGGTGACGGTTGCCGGCAACGGGACCGGGCTGACCGGCGCGCGGATTCCGTTTGGAGGAATTGTCCTCTCAACGGAGAAATTAGTTGGAGTTGGAGCTATTGAATTCTCCAAAGAAAAAGGAACTGGGTTCGCGATTGTTGAAGCGGGAACTACGCTTCGCCAGTTCCAAGAGAGTGTTGCCGAAAAGGGGCTTCTGTACCCTCCGGATCCGACTGAACAGAATGCTTTCATCGGGGCGAGTGTCGCTACCAATGCCTCCGGGGCGCGCAGTTTTAAATACGGGGCGACACGGCGCTGGGTGCGCAGGATTCGAGTGGTTCTCTCCGATGGTTCGGTTCTGGATATACAAAGGGGACAGCGCCCTTTTTCTCTTTCTCAAATCGTAAAAAAGGGCACTGTCCCCTTTGTCCCGACGTATCGAACGCCTCCTCTCAAGAATGCCGCGGGCTATTATGTGGATGACCGGATGGATCCAATAGACCTCTTTATCGGGGCCGAAGGAACTTTGGGGGTTGTCACAGAAGTCGAGGTTGAATTGATTCCAAAACCGGAAAAATTATTCAGCGGAGTGGTTTTCTTCACCCAAGAAGAAGACGCATGGCAATGGGTGGATCAAGCGCGGCGGGAGCAGTATGGTGCGAGGGCGATGGAATATTTGGATTCTCGGTCGCTTCAGTTGTTAAGAGAAAAATATCCTCAAATTCCTTCCAACTCGGGGGCCGCCATTTTTTTTGAGCAAGAAGCAGCTGGTGATTCAGAAGATGCTATCACTCATCGTTGGCTTGGGTTATGCCAAAATCACCATGCTTTAACGGATCAAAGCTGGTTTGCCGCAACCCCCGGTGAACAGCAGGAGTTTCGCCAGTTCCGTTATGCCATTCCGGTGGCGGTGAACGAACTTCTTCATCAATACCATCAAACCAAGGTAGGGACAGATTTCGCTGTCCCAAAGGGTTATTATTTTGATATGCTAAAAAGTGATCACCAGGCGATGCGAGACTCTGGGTTAATCTATTGTATTTTTGGGCACATTGGCGAGAATCATCTTCATATTAATATTCTCCCAAAGAACGAACCGGAATCTTTAAAGGCGTGGGCAATCTATCATCAGTTGGCGAAGAGAGTCATCGAATGGGGGGGAACGATCTCCGCGGAGCATGGAGTGGGAAAGATACGGCGCCAATTTCTGCTGGAAATGTTTGGCAAGGCGGCGATAATGGAGATGGTTGAGATCAAAAGACGACTGGATCCAAGCGGTATCTTGGGAAGAGGGAATATTTTCCCGGAGGGATTCCTGGAAGGGGGCGGCCATGGTTAAGATCACGAAGCAGTTGTCGGTTTTCTTAGAAAACCGGCCCGGGGCATTGGCAAAGATTTGTGGGATTTTAGCTGAGGCCAAGTTGAATGTATTGGCGCTCTCGGTGCATGACACGGTGGATCACGCAATTGTGCGGTTGATCGTTGACCAGTATATCAAAGCGTTGCTACTGTTGGAGCAACAGGGATTGTATATTCTGGAGCAGGATGTCGTGCTGGTTTCTTTGGATAATCGCCCCGGGAACCTGGCGGGACTGGCGCAGAAACTGGCCAGAGCCGACGTCAATATCGAATACGCTTATTGCACCGCCATTGACCGGCAGGAGGAAGGGTGTTTGGTTTTGAAGACTGATTCACCGGAGAGAACGCTGGAGTTGTTGAGAGATAGACCGGAATAATGGATCCTCGTCTGCGCAAAGATGTCCGTTTCTTGACGACCCTCTTGGGCCAGGTGATTCTGGAACAGGAGGGGAAGCGCTTTTTTGAGAAAGTGGAGACGATTCGGTTTCTTTCCAAGTCCATCCGCAAAAATTCCACCCCGCAGCTACAATTGGAGAAAGAGCGTTTCATCCATTCCCTGACGCTGGAAGAAAGCTGCAAAATCGCCCGGGCGTTTACGCTTTATTTTCAATTGGTCAACCTTGCCGAAGAAAGCCACCGCATCCGACGGATACGGGAGTACCAAAAGTCGGGAAACGCGTTGCAGGAGATGTCGCTTCGCAAACTTTTTCACGACCTCAAACAGTTGGGGATCCCCTACGCGAAACTGCGGCGGTTCCTGGAACAGATGCAGGTGGAATTAGTGCTGACCGCTCATCCGACCGAAGCCAAGCGAATGACGATCTTGATCCATCTATTGCGCGTATCGCAGATTCTCTTCGAGCGGGAGAATAGCTCGATGACCCTGCAAGAACAGATCAACACGGAAAGAGACCTCAAGACGATCATCGAAATTCTCTGGCAGACTCAGGAAGTGCGCCAGCGCCCCGTCCGCGTGCAGGACGAAGTGGAAAACGCGCTCTTTTATTTTGACAGGACTATCCTGGAGTTGGTTCCGCGCTTTTACGAAACGTTAAAATCGGAACTTCGCAGGGATTATCCCGATGAATATAAAGAAGAGAATTTCTCTTTCTTGAAATTCGGCTCCTGGGTCGGCGGGGATCGCGACGGAAATCCCTATGTGACTCCTAAAATTACCTTTCAAACAATAGGCCGGCACCGGGAATTGATCCTGCGGTATTACCATGCGAAAATCCAGGAGTTGATCAGGTTCCTGAGTCAGTCTCAGCAGATTGTTCGGGTTTCTGTGGAGTTGGAACAGGCCATCAAAGAGGAACAGCGATTATTGGCTTCCCTAAGCCGGCGCCTGCGCCGCTATGAATCGAGCGAGAAATATCGCCGTTATCTCTCCTTTATTCACCAGCGGCTGGAGAATACGCTGGCCGGCAGGCCCCCGCAGTACGGCTCAGCGGGAGAATTCTTGGAGGCGCTTAAAAAAATACAAGAGAGTCTCGAAGAACATCGAGGGGCATTGTCCGCTCAGGCCATGCTGGAGGATCTGATTTCGCAAGTTGAAACTTTCGGATTTCATCTGGCGGCTCTCGATATCCGGGACCACGTTGAGAAATTCCGAATGGCCGCCCGAGAATTGCTAGGGGAAGAATTAACGGAAGAGGCGCTCTCCAAAGGGATCCAGCAGGCCAAATCACTGCGGGGACGGCGGTCTCGATGTTCCAGAGAGGCGCGCAAGGTCTTTACTCTTTTTGACGCGATCCACGAAATTCAGTCTAAGGTGGATGCCCATGCTATTCAGGAAGTTATTATCAGCATGGTCCGAGAACCGAAAGATGTCTTAGCGGTTTTGCTGCTGGCTAAGGTGAGCGGCTGCCTGGTCCATATCGTGCCGCTTCTAGAAACGATCGAGGATCTAGAGAAAGGGGAAGAATTCCTCAAGACGCTTCTTTCAATTCCGGTTTACCGCAAACATCTAGCCGCGCGGGGCAATTTTCAAGAGTTAATGCTGGGGTACTCTGACAGCAACAAGGACGGCGGATACTTGGCGGCGAACTGGAAACTTTACCAGGCGCAGAAATCCCTAGGATTATTGGCGGAGAAAGGGGCGATCACGCTTCGGCTTTTCCACGGCAAGGGAGGAACGATTGACCGTGGCGGCGGGCAGTCTCATCGAGCCATCATCGCCCAGCCGTTCGCGGCGCAACAGGGACGCATCCGAATCACCGAACAGGGAGAGGTTGTGTCGCTAAAATATTCCAATCCGATCATTGCCCAGCGGAACTTGGAGCAGTTGGTTTCGGCGGTCATTTGGACCCATCTGGGCCCACAGCCAAGGAAACTCATCCCTGAAGAGGTCAAAAGATGGGAAGAGATCATGAATGACCTTGCCAAGGTTTCATACGATTATTATCATGCGCTCATTTATGAGAATCCTCAATTTCGTCAATACTATGTGGAAGCGACCCCCATTGATCTTCTGGAATTAATCCGGATTGGCTCCCGTCCCGCTAGAAGAATTGGGGGACGAAGGACGAGGGACGAAGGACGACAAGAGATTGTTTCCATTGAACAACTCCGCGCGATTCCGTGGGTTTTTAGCTGGGTGCAGTCGCGTCATATTCTCTCAGCGTGGTATGGCGCCGGCTATGCTCTGAAAACGTTTGTCGAACGGGAGGGAGAAAAAGGATTAGCTGAGTTGCAGAAAATGTACCGCCACTGGCCGTTTTTCCAATCGCTGTTAGAAAACCTTCAAACCTCACTGGTCAAAACCGACATGGAAATTGCCCGGCTCTATGCCGATTTAGTTCAAGATGAATTGGTTCGCCGGGAGATCTTCGCGCAAATCGAACAGGAGTACCAACGGACTGAACAGATGCTGCTTAAAATCACCGGCGTCCACGACCTTTTGTCCGCGCACCCCGCCATGCGGGAGTCTATCACGTTACGAAATCCCTACGTGGATCCTTTGAACTTCATCCAGGTCCGGTTTCTTAAAGAATGGCG
>CAYJQR010000024.1:0-5244 GCA_964372345.1 uncultured Planctomycetia bacterium
AGTATCGGAAGTAACCTCGACGCTGTTAACCTAGACTTTCCGTGCAGAAACTAAGTATGAAATACGCGTTGATTTAAAAACAAGGATTGTCATGAAGGCAGAGGGAGACTTATTTGTGTGTCACGTGATTGGGAGTCACGATGCGATAAGACAGTATCTGAGGGGATATAGAAATACGTAATTGTTAATTTTCATTGTCTATAATACTATTTTTCCAAAACACAGCGGGTGATGGGAGTCGAACCCACGACATCAACCTTGGGAAGGTTGCGTTCTGCCACTGAACTACACCCGCATTTTACAGCGTTCAGAGGACAGCGGTCAGGGTACAGTAAAACTGTTAGTTCTTCTGAACCCTGTACGCTGAACCCTGCCCCCTAAAACTTAGCGACTTGGCGCAGTTTACGAAACCGCTCTTGTATTTCTTGCCATTTCAAATCCAGTAAACGCTTTGGACCAAAGTCTTCTACCGTGAAAGAGGCCATCACTGCCCCGTAGGCGGTCGCTGTCCGCAAGTTTTTATCGGTCATTTTCCCGCATCTTGAAAGATACCCCAAGAAACCGCCGGCAAAGGAATCTCCCGCCCCGGTGGGATCTTTCACCTTTGTCCACGGATAAATGGGGCAGATAAAAACAGAAGGGCCGTTCAAGAGAACGGCTCCGTGGTCTCCTTTTTTGACGCAGACAATTTTGGGGCCCATCTTTTGGATTTTCAACGCGCATTGGAAAAGATTGTCGTCCCCCACCAGGTCGCGGACTTCCGATTCGTTGAGGAAGATTCCGTGGACCTTCCTGATTAATTCTTGTAGGCTTTCTCTTTTGTTGTGAATCCAGAAATTCATGGAGTCGCAGAAGACCGCCTTGGGATGGTTCATCTGTGACAAAACTTTGTGTTGGATGTCCGGGTCAATATTCGCCAGAAAAAGGGAAGGGAAATGCCGGTAACCCGGCGGAACGTGAGGATTAAAAGTGGCTAAAACGTTCAGGTCCGTCCTCAAGGTGTGTGCCTCGTTCCAGTGATCGCGGTATTCTCCGGTCCATCGAAATGTTTTTCCTCTTTCCTCCGTGATCAGTCCTTCAGTGGAGATCCCGCGGCGCGTGAACAGCTTTTTGTGGCGCGCGGGAAAATCTTTCCCGACGACGGCAATCAATCCTACTTTGGTAAAGTGTCTCGCGGCTAGTGAAAAATAAGCAGCGGATCCGCCTAGGATTTCTTTCGCTTGGCCGTAAGGAGTCTTAACGCTGTCGAGCGCTACCGTGCCTGCGACTGCAATTGGCATTGTGTCCTCACTTGTCATTCTGAGCCCTTCGACTGCGCTCAGGGTAAACGGAGTCGAAGAATCTAAATTAGATCCCTCGACTCGCTCCGCTCGCTCGGGATGACACTTCTTTTTGTTGCAGCATTATTTCTTTTAATTCTCTGGCTGATTGTTCAATATTCTCCGCGCCTGCTACTGAACGCACCACGGCAACATTGACTGCCCCGCTGTCTAAAACTTGTTGAATATTCTCAATGTCGACGCCGCCGATAGCGATAAAGGGAATCTTGATTCTTTCACTGACTTCTTTGACCAATCTAAGCCCAACAGGAAGATACGAAGGTTTGGTGGGGGTCGCGAAGACAGGACCGACGCCGATATAATCGGCCCCTTCCCGCTCCGCTTCCAGTGCCTGTTCCAGACTGTGGGACGATTTACCAATCAGAACTTTGGGCCCGATAATCCTTTTTGCCGCGTCAATCGGAAGATCATCCTGTCCCAGATGAACACCGTCCGCCCGCAGAGCAACAGCAACGTCCAAACGGTCGTTAACGATGAATAAAGTCTCCGTTTGCCGGGTCAATTCTCTGACCGGCGCCCCTTGCCGAATCAGTTCTTTCGCGGAGAGCTCTTTATCCCGGAGCTGAATAACGTCCGCCCCTCCTTTAATAGCCGCCCGGGCCGTCTCCAGAAAGCTTCTTCCCCGCTGGCTCTTCCTATCCAGAATGACGTAAAGACGATAACTGCTTATTTTCACCCCACCACCTGTTTTAATCCCACCACATCCCATGTTTTCTCACCTCGTAATGTGGTGGGATTGATCCGCCAGAGGCGGATCATCGGCTCGAAGAGCCGAAAAACAGGTGGTGGGATCATGCAACTGGGATACGATTTTCTTTTCTAAGGTGTAGAGAGTGTAGCGAAGGGTTTGAAAGGCCTGCCGGACCGACGGATCAATCTGGCAGCCAAATTCTTCCAAAACACGAAGCCCTTCCTTGGCCCTTTGTAAATTTCTGATCAACAAATCCTGAATGGAAGGATTCCCCTTTTTCATGGTGTCAATTCCTCTGCCAAGATCATTTTCCGAATCTCTGAACTGGGTCAAGCGGGGCAAATCCATTCTTTCAAGGGCTAATTGAGTCACTTGATGACGAAGGTCTCTAAAAGAAAAGAACCAATCTTCCTGTTCATAAATGAATCGTGAAACGTCCTCGCAGACACGCAGTCCTTCTCTGACGCGGTTCAAATTGGCGTCCATCAGACGGGCGGCGGCCGGGGTCATCCCGAGCAAAACTCCAGGCCTCGAATTTTTTCAATAAGATCGGTCGTGGAATATCCCGGGACAAAGGGAATTGTTTTCACACTTCCACCGTACGCTTTCACTTCTTTCGCGCCGACTATTTCGGCGGCCGGCCAATCGCCCCCCTTGACCAGGATATCCGGCTTTATGGCCAGAATCAGTTGGAGAGGATCGGCTTCGTTAAAGAGGATCACATACTGAACGCACTCCAGCGCGGCCAGAACAACGGCTCTGGCTGTTTGGGTGTTTACCGGGCGGGCGCTCCCTTTGATGGCGCGAACCGACCGATCACTGTTCAAGCCGATGACCAGCAAATCCCCCAGCTTCCTCGCTTCCTCCAAATATTCCACATGACCGGCGTGGAGCAAGTCGAAACAGCCATTGGTGAAAACGATTTTTTTCCCTCTTTTCTTTTCTTCAGCGGTAAGAGGAAGCAGTTCTGTCAGCGATTTTATTTTCTCTTGAATCATAGAGTTGGTGTTCAATCAGTTCACAAAGAATATGCCCGACCATGATGTGAGTTTCCTGGATTCTTTGCGTGTTATGAGACGGCACAATGAAACTTAAATCAGATTCTTTTACAACCGGACCGCCATTGCCCCCTGTAAAAGCCACGGTTTTAATTCCCATCCGCTTAGCCGACTGTATTCCGCGAAGGACATTGGGCGATTTGCCGCTGGTCGAGATGCCGATGATCAAATCGCCCTTTCTGGCAATCCCTTCCACCTGCCTGGAAAAAATATATTCGTAGCCAAAGTCGTTGCCGATGGCTGTCAGCGTTGAGGTGTTCGCCGTCAGGGCGATGGCCGGCAAACTCGGCCGCTGCGCGGCAAAATGCCCCATGAGTTCCGCGGCAATATGCTGGGCGTCCGCGGCGCTCCCTCCGTTGCCGAAAAGAATGATTTTGTCCCCCTCTTTAAGGGTTTGGATCATCTCCAGCGCGATCTGAGCGATTACCTGACAGTGGCCTTCCAAAAGCCGCTGTTTGACATCGATATTTTCTTCAACCGATTTCTTGATATGCGCGATGAGGGAATTCATGATTATCCAAAGAAAACCTTTGCCACTTCATACAGGTCACGATCCACAGTTTTAAGATTATCAACCGCTTTTTCAAGAGAAACCGCGACGATCTCCGTTCCCTGGAGACTGACCATCTGTCCGAATGCCTGTTTCTGGGCTAATTCAACCGCCTTGACCCCAAATCGTGTCGCCAGAACACGGTCAAAGGCGGTCGGCGTTCCCCCCCGCTGAATATGCCCCAGCACCGTGACTCTTGTCTCCAGTTTTGTTCTTTCCTCGATTTTCCGGGCCAATACCTCGCCAATCCCACCCAGGCGGACGTGGCCAAAAGCGTCCAGTTTCTCTTCCAGAACAACTTCCTGGCCTTCTTTAAACGTCGCTCCTTCGGCGACCACGACAATGCTGAATCCCTTTCCTCTCTCATAGCGTTTTCTCAAGAAACTACAAGCCTCGTCGAGGTCAATCGGAATCTCGGGGACTAAAATAACGTCGGCTCCTCCCGCGATTCCTGAATAGAGGGAAATCCATCCCGCGTGGCGTCCCATCACCTCTACCACCATCACGCGGTGATGGCTTTCGGCGGTCGTGTGGAGACGGTCAATAGATTCGGTGGCGATATTGACCGCGGTATCGAATCCAAAAGTAAAATCAGTCGCGGATAAATCGTTGTCGATCGTTTTGGGGACACCGACAATGGCGAATTTTTCTTCTTTATATAATCTACAGGCAACCCCCAGAGTATCTTCTCCTCCGATTGCCACCAGCGCGTTGAGTCCTAAATCCTTATAGTTTGCCTTTAGTTTTTGTAAATCGTCCTTCTTTTTATAGGGATTCGTGCGGGAGGTCCCCAGGATGGTCCCTCCGCGGGGCAAAATTCCCGTCACGGCTTGAATGTCCAATTCCATGATATCTCTCTCAACAAGTCCCTTCCAGCCATTCCGAATCCCTACGACCGTTGTTTTGTCCCTTAAAGCCGTTCTGACTACCGCCCGGATGACGGCATTGAGCCCCGGACAATCTCCACCCCCTGTTAAAACACCCATTCGTTTCAGCATCTTTTCCTCTATTCCTCTGGATAATCCCGGTAGGGCGTGACAGGCTCCGCGGACGTCTCTCGTTCATGCTCTGTTTTTGGCTCGGGTTCTTTCGAAGCGATTTTAACGATATGAACCCTCGTTTGAATGTTTTCTTCAATTCCCAGCATATCCTGAATTTTCTTTCGGATGACCCGCTGAATTTCTTCGGATATCTCAGGAATGTTTGTTTCCTCCAACAGGGTGACCCTCGCGAACACGTGAAGCCCCTTTTTATTCGCCACGACGTCCGGCCTTATTTCTTTAATTCCATGAAGGTGCTTCGTGATCCGGCGGATGAAGTTTTCAATGGCTTCCAGCGAAACAGTCACCTGTCCGTCGGGAGTCGTGAAAGCGATCGTTTTTTCCCGTTGCATTTTCAAGGTGACTAACTGAAAGATAACGAAACCAAGAATCGCCAGGACAAAGCCGCTCACCCCAAGGACCACTCTAAAGTCCCTGGAGCCATAGATATGATTCAGCAAACCAACGACGTCATCAATGCCGACCAGATGGAGAGAGACCGCGACAAAACTGCTCCCGACCAGCAGGGTGATGACCATCAACAGAAAAACTCCTAGGCCAATTA
>CAYJQR010000024.1:5344-21780 GCA_964372345.1 uncultured Planctomycetia bacterium
ATTATACCTGATTACGGCTTTTTTTTAAACTGCGATTTTTTCAGAGGTTCCTAGTAATTCCTCCACGAAATTCGTGTAAACTTTCCCTTTAAGGAAAGCGGGGTTCTGAAGGATCTTTTTATGCAGGGGAATTGTTGTCTTGATCGGCTCCAAGATGAATTCGTCCAGTCCCCTCCGCATTTTCTGTATCGCTTCCTGGCGGTTCTTCCCATGAACAATCAATTTAGCCACCATGGAATCGTAAAAGGACGGGATGGTATACCCAGGATAAATGTGGGTATCCACCCGGACCCCAAAACCGCCCGGCGGGTAAAAAGCGATTATTTTCCCGGGACAAGGCATAAAGTTATTATCCGGATCTTCGGCATTGACGCGGCACTCAATCGCGTGCCCGGACGGCCTGACGTCATCCTGTTTGAAGGAAAGTTTCTCTCCCGAGGCAATACGGATTTGCTCCTTGATGAGGTCAATTCCAGTGATCATTTCCGTGACGGGATGCTCTACCTGAATCCGGGTATTCATTTCCATGAAATAAAATTGATTTTCTTCATCTACTAGGAATTCGATGGTTCCCGCGCTGAAGTAGTCGGCCGCTTTCGCCGCTTTCACGGCAACCTCCCCCATTTTGCGCCTGAGTTTTGAATCTAATCCGGCGGCCGGAGCTTCTTCCAAGAGTTTCTGGTGTCTTCTTTGAATACTGCAATCCCGTTCTCCCAGATGAACAATCCGTCCGCTCTCATCACCGATGACTTGGAATTCGATGTGGCGGGAACGCTCAAAATATTTTTCGACGTAGATATCCGGATTGCCAAACGCGTTCTCCGCTTCCGACTGTACGGTATAAAAGGCGCTCACCAGGCGGACGTCGTTGTGGGCGACGCGCATCCCCCTGCCGCCCCCGCCCGCCACCGCTTTTAAAACGATCGGATACTTGATCTTCTTGGCAATCTTGAGCGCTTCCTCTTTGGTCTTTACCACCTCATCGCTGCCGGGGATGACGGGGATTCCCACTTTCTTCATTAAAGTCTTCGCCGCCATCTTATCTCCCATGAGCCGGATCGCCTCAGGACTCGGGCCGATGAATTTGATCTGGCACGATTGGCAAATTTCCGCGAAATGGGGGTTTTCCGCCAGGAAACCATACCCGGGGTGGATCGCTTCGACGTCGCTGATCTCCGCGGCGCTGATGATGCCGGGAATATTCAGATAGCTCTCAGAACTTGGAGCGGGCCCGATACAGACAGATTCGTCCGCGAAGCGGACATGGAGGGAGCTGGCGTCGGCTTCCGAATAGACGGTGACCGTCCGGATGCCCAATTCCTTGCAGGCGCGGATGATTCTGACCGCGATTTCACCGCGGTTGGCAATTAGAATTTTTGAAAACAAGATGATTACCCGCTCTTCTCGATGAGGAATAAAGACTGTCCGAACTCGATCGGCTGTCCGCCCTGGGCGAATATTTTCAAAACCTTCCCTTTGACTTCCGACTTGATTTCGTTCATCAACTTCATCGCTTCAATAATGCAGATCACTTGTCCTTCTTCAATGGCGCTTCCCACCTCGACAAAGGGGGCGACGTCGGGAGAAGGAGTGATATAGAACGTCCCCACCATCGGCGCTTTAATCGTCACCGCGTTGGCCGGCAGCGGGCTTTCAGCCCCTCTCTGAACATCGCCGGCGTTCGCTTCCGCGGACGGGGTATTCTGCGAAGTCTCCACTACCTGCTGGACAATTTTTCCATGTCCCTTCTTGACCAGACGGACTTTAAACCCCTCACGTTCTATTTCAAGCTCCACCAATTCATGCTCATTCATGACCTGGATCAGGTCTTTGATCTCTTTAAGGCTCATGAAACCCTCTCAATATAATTGCCTGTTCTTGTGTCAATTTTAATTTTGTCGCCAGCCTGAACAAAGAGGGGCACTTGAACCACCGCGCCCGTTTCCAGGGTTGCCGGTTTAGTCCCTGATTTCGAGGTATCCCCTTTGATCCCCGGGTCCGATTGAGTGACGACAAGGGCGACGCTCATGGGCATTGTTACCGTAATCAGGCGGTGTTCATGATACACGGCGGTCACTTCCATGTTCTCTTTCAGGAAGCGGACCGTTTCCCCCACCGCCTGTTTAGGAATCGTCTGTTGTTCATAATTTTCGGTGTCCATTAAATGAAGCGTGTCGCCGGAAGAGTACATGAATTGAAGAGTCTTCTCATCAATGAAGACCTCCTCCAGTTTATCGCTCGCGCGAAAAGTTCTATCAATCACGGCGTTGTTATCCAAGTTTTTCAGCCGCGACCGGACAAACGCCGCCCCTTTCCCGGGTTTGACATGGTCACAGTCAAGGACCGAAAAAAGTTTCCCCTCCAGCCGAATCACCATTCCTGATTTCAAATCATTGATTCCGATCATCCCACCACCTGCCTTTCATTTCCCTTTCTTCGCGGCCTCAATCGCCGCCAAGAAACCGAGTTGATAACTCTGGACGCCGAACCCGGAAATCTGCCCTTTTGCCACAGGGGCAATCAAAGATTGGCGGCGGAAATCTTCCCGCGCGTAAATATTCGACAGATGAACCTCAATGGCGGGGATTCCCACCGCTGAGATCGCGTCGCGTATCGCGACGCTGGTATGCGTGTAGGCGGCCGGGTTGATGACCAGCGCCTGATATTTTCCTTTCATCTGCCCGATCTTGTCCACAATCTCCCCTTCGTGGTTGGATTGAAAAAAATCGACAGAAACTTTTTTCTCTCCTGCCAGTTTTTCCAATTCATTGTTGATCTGTTCAATCGTCACCCGCCCGTAAATCGCGGGTTCTCTTTCTCCCAGCAAGTTCAGATTCGGGCCGTGCACAACGAGAATTCTCATTGGAGTTTAATATCCTCCGCTTCTTCCACCAACATGACCGGTATTTGATTCCGAACAGGATAAGCCTTTCGGCATCGGAAACAAATCAAACGTTCCCCCTCGAGTTCGACGGATTCTTTACAAATGGGGCACGCTAAAATTTCCAACAGTTCCTTTGGAATCATCCCACCACCTCCCTTTTCCCACCCTTCATTGAGTCTATTTTATCCTTTGTCCATAAGGGTGGGATAGATTTGCTAAAAGCAAATCTGTCGGACCCATGGTCCGAAAGGGAGGTGGTGGGATCATTTTGTTCTCCTTTCAGAAGAAATACGATGTAAAGAATTCCCCCCACAAAGAGGCTCCAGAAAATCAGAATCGCCGTTGAGAGCAGGGCCAATGCCAATGCTTTTTCCATTCCCATGGTTTGCCCTAAAAGATACACCATGGTCCCTTCCCTGACTCCCAACCCATTGATGGAAGGAACCATGGTCGCTATATGGACTAAAGGGAGCAATACAATTAGATGAAAAACCGGAAGCGTTATTCCAAATCCTTTCGAAAGGATATGAATGACGAGAGCAAAGATCAGCTGGGTTAACAGAGAAACCAACAGCGCTTTAAAAAGGATCGGCTTGTGCTGTCCATATTGATCAATTGCTTCAAATACTTTAGCGAAGCAGGGTTTAATTTTCTGGATTGGAATCTTCATGACAAACTTTGAAAATCCAGAGTACAAATAAGGGATTGAGAATAGCGTGATAACACCCGCGCTCACAAACAAAAGAAAATAACTGAGTTTTAATATGGGGGCTGGGACGGAAATGGGGCCTCCTGTAATCACAAGACCCGAGAGTGACGCCAAGAAAACCAGTACCGCCAAACCAATGACCCGGTCCATCAGAATTGAAACAACTGATCCCCCTGTTTGTTGAGTTTTTTTCGCGGCAAGGTACGCCTTTATCATGTCGCCGCCGGCTCCGGTCGGAAGAAAATTATTAAAGAATCCGCCGATGAGCGTTAGACGAAGGCATTCTCTCTTGGGTAAATAAATTTTTTGCCCCTGAAAAAGATAGTACAAACGAAGGCTCATGAAAATAAGCGTCAAAAAATACAGGACGACAGCTTGAATTAAAATTATTTTAGGGATATTGATCATGGCTGAAAATGCCGTTTCCCACTCCTTGCGAAGCGCGTGGAACAGAAAAAAGAGAACGGCTCCGCTGATACCCACTCGAATAACAAGAGAAACTATTTTTTTCATGATAACCCTTTATTTGAGGATCGAGTGAAGCATTAATTTTCTTTTTAGCTCTGGTAAGGCCGTTTCCGCCGCGCGAGTTCCCGCTTCGATGGCCTCGGAAGCTCTCGAGAAAGAGGCCTGATCAATATCCCCAAGCTCCGGGCGAATGACCACGTCGGCATTCATGCTTTGATAATAGTTCAATTCCTGCCCTTTGATTTGAAACGCCTGGACCAGAATCTGAAAAACGTTGCGCATTTCGCCGGTGCGGACGCAAAACCCGACGTCACAGGCAATGATAAAAGTAGCCCCCAGTTTTTTGGCTATCGCCACCGGAACAGTGTGTTTAATCCCGCCATCCAGCAGCAACTTATCTCCGATACGCACCGGCGCGAAGATACCGGGCAGAGAACAGCTGGCTAAAATGATTTTATTGAGGGGACCGTAAGTAAAAACGACCTCCTCCCCTCTTTCGATATCGGTTGTGACGACGGCGAGTGGCATTTTGAGGTCTTCAAACTTCTTATGTTCAATTTCTTCATTGATGATTTTCTCAAGCCCGCTACCGTCGCTTAACCCGAATTTTGAAATGCTTAACTTAACAAGATCTTTCCAATTGGTTTTTAGCGCTCTTTTTTCAGCCCGCTCAATGGGGATTCCCAGCCCATAGATGGCTCCGATGAGCGCTCCAATACTGGTCCCTACCACCATACTGCACGGGATTTTTTCTCGTTCAAAAACTTTCAGGATTCCTAAATGAGCAAGCCCCCTGGCGGACCCTCCTCCCAGGACCAGCGCTACTTTACTTTTCTTGTGGCTAAAAAGTCTCACGATCAGGATTCTTTTTCTTTGGCGATAACGATCGTCGCTGATTTCTCAAGATCAAAATAAGTTTGAGCTGTTTTTTGAAGATCACCGGCCGTCATCCGGAGGATCTTTTGTTCATACTGGTCAATCGTTCGGTAGCCCAATCCGTAACACTCGTCGAGGGCCGTTTTGAAGGCAAGAGAAGAGATGCTTTGCAGTTCAATCCGGTTGTTTCCGATCAGCTCCTGTTTAGCTCGCCGCAGGGCCGCTTCATCAACCGGGTGTTCTCTAAGAGCGGTGATTTCCTGCCGCAGCAAGGTTTGGACCCGATCCGTCTGGCCGGGGGCCGTGGCGGCGTAAAAAACATAATAGCCGGTATCAAGCCCAAAAATTCCATAAGCCCCCACGCTGTACGCCAGCCCTTCTTTTTGCCGGATCGCGTCGTAAAGAGTTCCGCTCCCGCCGGATAAAACGCTTGTCAAAAGGTCAAACTGATACCGTTCTTCCGAAAAAAGGCTCACCGTATGGAATCCCATTAAAACCATCGCCTGATCTTTTTCACTCGGATAGCTCGCTTTTCTTTCCTTCTCGATGGCCGGTTCCGAAAACTGAGGGAAGGATAATTTTTCCTTTCTTCCTTTCCAAGGTTCAAAGTGAAATCGGAGCATCGGTTCGATTTGGTTTTCATCAATATCCCCCACCAAACAAAGGGTTAAATTTTGCGGCAGAAAAAAGTTTTGATAGTAACTTGACAAATCACCGCGGGATATTTTGGCAATGGTTTCGGAAGTTCCCAGCGTCATGAAACGAAACGGATGCGCTTGGAATAAGGTCTGTTTCAGCAGTTTGCCCGCCTGTTGAAACGCGTCCTCTTCTTGGCTCTTGATTCCCGCTTGAATCAAAGACCGAATTCGATCCATTTCCTTTTCCTGAAACGAAGGACGCGCGACCATTTCCGAAGCCAGCATTAACCCTTCAGGGAGGTCCTCTTTCATCAACCGCAGGGTGAATCCAAGACTATTATTGCCGCTGAAAGGAGTTAACGCTCCGCCATGCTCTTCAACCCATTGCGCGATCTCTTCGGCGTTTTGCTTTGCCGTCCCCTTCACCAGCAGTTGAGCGGTAAAATTTGAGATTCCCGCCTGTTCCGGGTTTTCCGACAACAGACCCCCTTTGAAGGCGGCGATCACGGAGACCAGAGGAGTTCTTTTATCCTGTTTTAAAAGCACGGTAATACCGTTTGACAACCGGCGTTTCTTCATTCCTTCGGTGTACGGTGAAAGCGATTGTTCTTTCTCTTGGCGCGCTTGACCAGCTTTCTTTTGTTCGTCGGATGAAGGAGTTAAGCCGACAAGGGTCATTCGATCTTCTCTAAGATAGTTCTGGAGAATCCGCTGTAAGTCGACTGAGGTGACTTTTTGGACACCGGCAACGTATCGCTCCGAGAAATTGGGGTCGCTGGTCAATAATTCATTGTTCACTAAATCCCCCGCCAGAGTTTCCACTGTCTGCCGCGAGGTAAAATAATCGGCAATAACGGATCGTTTCGCTTTCTCTAAATCACTCTTTGTAAAACCGTCCGCCAGAAGTCGTTTCAGTTCCTTCTCTGTTTCCGCGACGGCCTGGTCAATTTTTCCGGGTTCCAAGAGACAGTCAATGGTAAAAACCCCAGGATCCCGGGGAGTATAACTCCAGCAGGAAACTTGATAGACTAACTCCTTTTCGCGGTGAAGCCGTCGGTGGAGATAGGAGCTTTCTCCGTCTCCCAGCAGAATGGCCAGGACGTCGAGAGAATAAAGATCCGGGTCTCTCAAGCTCACGGTGTGATAGGTCATCTGAATATGGGCTAACTCCACTTTATTGGATTCGACGAGATTTTTGCGAGGGCTCATCTGCAGCGGTTCCCGCGGGATTTCGATTTCTGGAATTCCCTTTCGTTTCATCCCGATGAACTTCTCATGAATCAGTTCCGCCGCAGACACGGTTTGAAAGTCCCCGGCGAGAGCCAGGACCATATTATTGGGGACATACCGCTCGTGGTAGTACCGGATCACATCTTCCCGGGTAAGAGAGCGGAACAACGATTCATAACCAATAATCGGATGGCGGTAGGGGTGGTTTGTGTAGGATCTCGACCAATTCAGCAAATGCAGGAACCGGTCGGGGTCGTCTCGGCCCATAGCCAGCTCTTTGAGGATAACCTCCCGTTCCTTCTCTAATTCGACGGGATCGAAGATCGCGTTTTGCAGAACATCGGAGAGAAGATCAAGGATTTTCGGGAAATTTTCATTGGGTATGACAATTCTATAGCCGGTGTACTCATAGGAAGTAAAGGCGTCGTAGCTCCCGCCGCAGAGCTGGATCTCCTTTTCGACCTCTCCCACCCCTCTTCTTTCGGTCCCTTTAAAGAGCATATGCTCAACAAAGTGAGAGATCCCGGACCCGATCCATTCCCCCTCGGTAATTGAACCGGTCCGCACCGCCCCCTCCACCGCAACGAGTCCGGAACCCGCGACGGGCTGGAGCAAAACGACTAATCCATTATCAAGTTCGTATCGTTGTATGGTTTGTGGATTCAATGATGGCGTATCTTTGTAAGAATGCGGGCTGTTTTGACAGCCAGAAGCTATGAGTATCGTCAATAGATAAAGCCACGTCAAATGATTTCAATGCCTCCCCCTGGCTTCTCTCTCCTTTTTCCTTCTCCGTTCACTCGGTTTCTCGTAGTGCCGGCGGGCTTTAAGCACCTTCATAACGCCTTCCCGCTCAATCTTTTTCTTAAAACGCCTTAGCGCTTTTTCCAACGATTCGCCTGCCTTGATATCAACTCTCGGCATATGGTGAATTCACCCCTTTCTTAAAGTCAAAGTTCTATTATAGCCAAATTTCACGCGGTGTCAATCTCTCTTAAACTCAATGTAAATACTGAAGGGGAGTTCTTTATGGGAGAGTTCGGAGGGAAAAGCGGGAAAGGGGGCGGAATCTTTGACGCTTCGAACCGCCACCTGCAGGAGCAAATCATTCGCGGAGGTATCCTGTTTGAAAATCTGGATATTTCTCAAGATCCCCTTTTCTCCAACGACAAAGGCGACATGGACGATCCCGGAACTCTCAAATCCCCTGTAATTCCGTTCCGCGTAGGAGCGAATCCGATCCCGTACCA
Organism: uncultured Planctomycetia bacterium; assembly: GCA_964372345.1. Taxonomy (GTDB): domain Bacteria; phylum Omnitrophota; class Gorgyraeia; order JACOVV01; family JACOVV01; genus JACOVV01. The sequence goes on from CAYJQR010000024.1 coordinate 13,400, forward strand.
GCCGGTAGTAACGCTGGTAGTCCATGTCTTTCTCCAGTTCCTTGGGGATGTTCAGGGAGAGTTTGGGGAGCGCGGGCCTTTGGATCGGAATCGGTTTGGTAACAGGAACCGGTATTTTCTCCAGCACCTGAGTAGTTCGAGTCTCCTCTTTTTCGGTAACAACAGATGAAGATGGAATATCTTGGATAAATTCAGGGACTTCAACGTAAGTGACCTCAACGTGAGGTTCTGGGCGCGCGACTAAAACGGGGAACCCCTTCACCGCCCAAAAAGCCCCGGTATGGAGAGCCATGGAAATCCAAAGACATGCCCAAAACAGGCGATTTTCTTTCATGGGCGAAATTTGCTCTGTTCCCGCTCCAATTCGCTCTGCAGCGCCGCTAATCCCTGAACTTCCTTCTCTAACTCCCTTTTGCGTTTTAACGCTTTAGACCGGTAAAGTTCCTGCGCCTCAATCAAATCTTTTATTTTCGCCGTCTGGATCGTCAATTGCCGTCTTTCCAAAAGAAACTTTTTGACCGTTGAGGATTGCGATACATTCTCCGGCACCTGAACCTGTTCGCCCCCCTCTTCCGTTTTTAAAACCGCGACGCCGAAACGAAGCAGTTGTTCCTCTAATTCCTCGATCCTATCTTGAAATCCCAAAAGATCTTTCATGAGTAACCGCTCTGTTTTGTCAACACCGGGCAGAAGGTTTTGATCAATTTGTTCTATCTCGGTTTTTCGAACGCTGATTTCCTTCGCCAAGAGAGCCGATTCTTCCCGTATTCTGCCGGCGTACAACTGCTCCCAGAAATTTTCTTTGACGAACCCCGGGGGTATCTTTATCAACGAGGGGGCATTCTCTCCTGTTTTGGAACCCTTCGGGCTAGCGACCAGCAGAAAATCGTCTGAGCGAACCTTCCCATCGTGGTTCTGATCAAGGTCTAACCGCGTGGCAACGCCGTTTTCATCGTAAATGTCCACAGAGGTGCTATTGAGCCCGGAATGGACAACGGCCCCCTTTTGACCTAATAAAAATTGATGTTTGAGACGATTGTGGCTTGCCTCTGTCCGTTCTTCTACCTGTTTGGAAGTAAACCCGCTTGGCTGGCCCTCTTTTTTCGCCTTCTGCCAGGGCCACTCAAGGGCGAGCGCATCGTTGGGGACGGTTCTTATTTTTTCTAATTCAAAAAGAAAGACAAAAACAGAGAGGATTACCAGAAAGAATAAGAACCGTCCCCTTTTTTCTCCGAAGCAAGAGAAGTACCTTATGCGCACATAATTATATTATAATAATCTTTTATGAAACACCACCTAAAACAACTCATCCCCAGCCAAACCTGCCTGGCTTGCGAGGTCTGTTGCCGTTACCCGGACCGGCAGAGCCCGATGGCCCCTGTTTTCAGCCGCGAGGAGCTGCAAAAGGCCGTTGAATTGGGCCTGCCAAAACAGTCATTCCCCACCCCTGAGCATGGCCGAGGCGCGAGAATCCGAGTGACTGCCGGAGAGAGTTGTTACCGTTGTCCCGCCTTTGTGCCAGGAACCCATGAGTGCACCATCTACCCCGAAAGGCCATTTGACTGCCAACTCTATCCCTATCTGCTCATGTTTAATCCCAATAAATCAAAAATCCATTTGGTAATGGATCCGCTCTGTCCGTTTATTCAAGCTCACCACAATCCCCTCTCCCCCTCAGTGGGAGAGGGAAAGGGTGAGGGGGAAAATCTCATGGAAGAATACGGGGCATACTTGCACGAATATCTTTCTCGCACAGAGGTCATCCAATGGATCTGCCAAAACCAGAATTTAGTGAGTGAGTATCAAGATTCAATGATTCGCGTCTGCGACTTGGAAAAACTGACGAAATCCTTGGTTCCAGAACCCATTCAACAAGGTCTTACGCCGCTCACATTGCGGGATTTCGATCGTTTTCAAAAAGCATTCGCGCGAAAACCCCCTGCTCTCTCCTGTGAACATTTCCTTTCCCATTATCTCTGGAGCGATTCCCTCCGGTATTACTGGACGGAAATAAACGGATACCTTTGCCTCTTTGCCGAGGCGGGGAATCACCTCTTCATGCCGGTTCCGCCCATGGGCGTAGGGGCATATCGCGATACGCCCCTACCGGAAATTATCGAGGGATGTTTTGAAATTATGAATTTCTGGAATCAGAACCGGACGGTTTCAAGAATTTCAGGGATGAGGGAAGAGGATCTTACAATTCTACCCCCCCCTCCCTTTATGGGAGGGGGTCGGGGAGAGGGTGAAGAAGAACATTACAAAATTTCGTTGGTTGAATACGATTACATTGATCGCCGCATTGATCTCGTAAATCTTCGTGGCAACGCCTACAAATCCAAACGGGCCAATTACAATCAATTTCTCCAGAATCATCCCGCAGCTATTTATCGTCCTTTTACAAAAGAAGATATTCCTGCCTGCCTGCGTCTTTACCAAACCTGGCTCGCGCAATATAAGGAACGCCGCCCAGCAAAACATGAAATCGAAATGGCCCAGGAAAATTTTAAAGTCCACCAGAAAGCGCTGCTGGAATATGAAAAACTCGGGCTTATGGGAAGAGTCGTTGAATTGGACGGAAAAATAGCAGGATATACTTTCGGAGTTCCTCTTTCTCCTGAGATTTTCTATATTATTTTTGAAATTACCGATCTGCGAAACAAAGGAATTTCACAGTATTTATTTCGAGAATTCTGCAGAGAATTAGAGCCATATGAATACGTCCATGCCGGCGGCGATTCTGGAGTGGTTTCCTTGGCGCGGGTTAAAGAGAGTTACCATCCGGTAAAAAAACATCCCATTTATCAAATTTCTGAAAAACCTCAGCGGCCATTTTAAGTCTTACCTTTGTTTCTACAAAAGAGACATTTTCTAGTTGCTTACGGTATCCTTCAATGTACTGGCGAATCCTCTTCTCCTCCGTGCTCCGTATTTTTGCTGTCTTGTATTTCACGATAGAACTCCTCTCTTTCATATTATAAGAGATGACATAAATATACCTTTTTTGCAAGGGGAAAAGGGGATAAAAAGGGTATTCGGACTAAGAACGGCTATTTCACCGTGTTCGTCTTGATATAATCGGCACGGTAAACATGAACAAACCCCACCGTGTAAGCATTTCCTTTGCCGAGGGCGTAGAGAATGCCGTGGGATTTGTGAAGGTATCGTGCTATTCCTGATCGTTTGTCAATTTGTTTTAAGATGATGGAATTCTTTTTCACCTGTGCCGGCTGTTGATGCCAGTGGGAAACAATCCACCGTTTTAGAGTGATCTCGTCTTCTTTCGCCACTTCTTCCCGGATAAAATAAGAGGATTTTTTCTCAATCTGAACAGTCCATTTCCCTAGTTGTGACGATTCTGAGAGCGCTAGAAGCCGTCTCCTTTTGTCCTCTGATGTTAACGCGCTGAAAGAAAGTTCTCTCATCTTATCCCTCTTTTTAAAGCATCTTATAAGGCGGGATAAGTGTACCTTATCTATCACCAACTTTCAAGAGGTCTTGCCCATTTTTTTCTCGGTCCCTAGCAGGAGTTTTTGAAGGTTGGATCTATGCTTGTAACATATTATGATACAAGTAATTGAAGAAATAAGTACTATTGGGAAAGGGCGCAGAAAGGATGCCATGGCGATCGGAAGGGTAATGGCTGATAACATTGAACTGACCGAAACATAGCGGAATAACAGGAGACCAGCGATCCACACCCCCAGCGCGATCAGGGTTGAAACTGGGTCCAGAAACAGAAAAACCCCTAAGCTGGTGGCTACCCCCTTCCCCCCCTTAAACCGCAGAAAGGGAGTCCAGATATGCCCCGCGATCGCCAGCATTCCAAGAAGGGCCAGGAGCCAGGAATATATCGGAGTGATCGGTTTGATTAAATGGGGGAGCAATGTGACGGCAACGGCCCCTTTAGTCACATCGATGACCAGGACCAAAATCCCCGGCAGCTTGCCTAAAACCCGAAACGCGTTGGTCGCGCCGACGTTACCGCTTCCATGTTCCCGGATATCAATTCCTTTTTTCGCTTTGCCGAACAGATAAGCGGTCGGAATCGCTCCCAATAAATAAGCGGACAGGCAAATAAGGGCGAATAAAATCCATGCCATATTGAAATCTCCTAGGGTCCTCTTTCTTCATTCCGTTCTCTTCCCGCCCACTTGATATGAATGGGAAGATAACTGAGGTTTAATTTTCTTCTCAGTTGTTCAACGAACCATTGCTGGTAGTGTTTTGGTATTTTTTCAGGAAAATTCGCCGTGATTCGAAAAGCATGCGGGTTGTTTTTTATCTGACAGCCATAGTAAAACTTTAACTGTTTGGGCAGAGAGACACGAGGGGCCCTTGGGTCTTTTTGAATCTCTTGGAGGGCTTTATTGAACTTCGGGGTGGCGACCGTCTCCTCCTTCATTTTGAGAATCTCTTTGGCGACGGCAAAGAGGGTCGAAATTCCCATGCCGTTCAACGCGGAGATCTTTAAGACCGGCGCGTATGAGATATCCGACATCCGGGCCGATATTTTTTCCGCGTACTCGGCGAAGGAAACATCGCTCACCTTGTCCCATTTATTCAGCGCGATCACGCACGGTTTCTCCGCTTCTTTGATTAAACGGGCGACGCGCAGATCTTCCCTGACGACTCCTTCGGAACCGTCAATCAGAAAAATGAGGAGATCACTTTGCAGGATCGCTTTTTTAGTTCTCGCGATGCTGAAAATTTCGACCACTTCTTTAATTTTTCCCATGTGCCGGATTCCGGCCGTGTCCATCAGAAGATATTTCTGCCCCTTGATTTCAAAGCTGACCTCAATGGAATCCCTCGTCGTCCCCGGGGTTTCATCAACAATCACTCTCTCTTCTTCTAATAGCTGATTCACTAAAGTCGATTTTCCGACGTTCGGTTTTCCGACAATGGCGAGCCGCGGAATTTTTTCTTCCTGTTCTTCAGAAATAGGCGGCGGCTCGGCGGACCATCCTTCAGCGATGTGATCTAAAAGATTGGCGATTCCTTTTCCATGGAGGGCGGAGACGGGGAAGGTATTTGAAGAATCAAACCCCTTCAGGCGATAGAAATCAGAAACACCCAGTCCTTCATTCGGGTTATCCGCTTTGTTAATTGCCAGAACAATCCGGCGGTTTTTCCGCCGGACGTATTGAAAGAGGGTCTCATCGGCCGCCGTCAGGCCGTCGCGGCAATCCCCCACAAACAGAATCATGCTGGCTTGCTGGAGGATTTTGTCCACCTGCTGGGCCACCCGGCGCTGCATTTTTTCCTCTCCTCCGGGAAGAACTCCTCCGGTATCAATGAGCAGGAAGGAGCGGCGCCGCCATTCTATTTTTTGTCCCTGCCAATCGCGGGTGGTTCCTGGGTGGTCCTCGACAACCGCCTTTCGGCGGCCAATCATCCGGTTAAAGAGAGACGATTTCCCCACGTTCGGACGTCCGACCAGAACTATCTTTGGGAGGAGGCTCATGGCTTAATTGTTCTTCTAAAATCGTTTGGATGGTCCTGAAATTGACCATCTGAAAAATGTCTTCGACCGTTAACTTGATTTTAAATTCTTCCTCTATGGCGCTCACCAGCAGTAGATGCCCCAGAGAATCCCACCCGGCTAAATTATCGGGTGAGGCGGTCTCCTGCGGGTCGGAGCAATTAAAAACTTTTAAGAAAATCTTGCGCAGTCGTTCTCGGGCATTATTTTCGGACATTCTGGCCAGCGTTAATCCAAGCCACCGGCTTGGGTTGGTTTCCGACGATTGAATAAACCCATTCGGACCTGTCTCCTTCTTGTTTTAACAGAGTAAACCCATATTTTCTATAGAAATCTCTGGCCGGCTGGTTCTTTTCCGTAAAAACAAGTTCGCCCACCAGGCGCTCAGCCCCCTCCTTCTTGGCTGTTTGACAGAGATGATTCATGAAATAATCCTCGATGCCTCGCCCCAGGACGCGGCAGCTCAGCAAGAACGATTTAATGACGAAACCGGCCCCCTTTTTCTCCAGGATTGCCGATCCGACGGCGCCGCTGTCGCCAAACCGGTCTTTCACGTGAATGATAAAAAGAGAGTGCGACGAGTTGATCAGTTCTTTTAATTCAGCGATCGCATAGCGGCGTGCCGTCATGTTAAATTGATTCGTCCTCTGCGTTAACTGGGCAACCCTTGGGAGATCTTTTTCCGTCACGGCCGATATCCTCACCGCAATCTCCAAATTCCAGAGAAAATCTTCCAGCGACTGAAAATTTTCTCTAAATTGCTCCCGATCTCTTTGCGCCCTATAGAGTTTAGTCCGCCGGGTATCTTCCTCGGTAAAATGGATCATCTCAAAGTCATTCAAACCGGATAAAAACCGACCGTACTCACTGGGGTCTTTCGGCATTTCGGGGACCAAAACCTGCGGGAGCGCCTGGCGGACTAAGGCGCGTTCTCTTGGATCATCATCCAAGAAAACCATCGCGTCCAATCCGATTTTTAACTCGCGGGCTATTTCCAGGAAATTTGAAACTTTATTGTTCCAATTAATTTTAATGGAGCAAAAATGTTCCTCTTTAAGAAACATGGAGGGATGTTGGCGGATTGCTTTCAGGGCGTCATCGGGATTGTTTTTGCTGTTAATGGCCAAAAGAACTCCCCGTTGAGTGAAACCGCGCAGTAACTTCTGAAAATCAAAAAATTCCCTTCCGTCTCCATTCTGGCTGAGACGAATTCCTTCCATCCCGTCTTCCCCGATCACTCCTCCCCAGAGAGTGTTGTCCAGATCCACCACGACGCACTTCCTCGTCTTTCCTTTAAGGGCCTTGACATACCCGATATATTTTTTGCTCACCTGCGGCAGGAAAGATTCGCTCCATTCGATGTGAGCCAGATAAAATAATTTTGGGTTAACAGTTCTTTCCCTACCGTGAAAAGCGGCCAGGCTGTCCAGATCGCAGATAACGACACTATCGTCTGTTGCGAATTCAGCCGCAAGCGCTCCGTTCAGTTCGTTGAACCATTCTTTGGAGGTGTTCAATTTTAAGTCTCTTGAGAAACGGATCGGCAGATACGCAGGCTGGGGAAAGTTGTCAACGATGATCAGCGATTTTGCCTGACGCCGCATCAAATTTACCAGAGCGCGGATCTTCCCGGCCGCTTTTTCGATATCGCTCTTTTCATACGAGCTGTCAGCTGGCAAAATCGCCGACAGTTCCAAATGAAAGAAGATAATTTCAGGTTCAAAACGGTAAAGCCCGCTTTCCAGGTTCAGAATCTCCTGTTCTGTCTGCTGATAGGGAGCGGCGTAAATTTGCGGAAACAGCTTTTCGGATAAAAGGCCCACCGTTAAATATTCTTTAATCCACTCTGCCGTGGAAGAATAGAGCAGCGCGATTTTGGTTTTCTGTTTCTGGGAATAATCCTTCTCAAAAGCCGGCATCACCGACCGGATATTTTTCGCGGCGATCAGAGTGTTCGCGTGCGTTGGGAATTGCTCCGCCAGCGAAAGACTACATTGGAGTACTTTCTGGCTATTTCCACTTTTTAGATTTTCATGAATCTGTTGCACTAATTGATCTTCTGGCGAACTCAACATTGTTTTATTTTTTTACTTTTCACCTTTCACTTTACACTTTTCATCCCATCCAACTCCCCCCGCAGACCGGCAAAACGGCGCCGGTCATAAAATCAGATAAATCGGAACAGAGAAATAAAACAGTCTTCGCGACGTCCTGCGGCTGAGCCAGGCGCTTTAAGGGGGCTTGATGGGCGTAGAGATCCCTGAAACGCGCCGGGACATGGTCAATGAGAGAAGTCTCCGTCATCCCCGGGGCGATCATGTTGACCTGGATTCCCTGCGGGCCCAATTCCGCGGCGAGTGAACGGGATAACCCGGTCAGCGCGCTTTTCGCGGTAACGTAGTGGGTTAACTGCGCCGGTGGGACGCCAAAGGCGTAGGTTGATAAAATATTAATGATCCTCCCTCGCTGACGTTCAATCATGGAAGGAATGACCCCCTTGACACAGAAGAATGCCCCTTTTACCGCGACATTCCACTGCTCTTCCATCTGTTCCCACTTTAAGGAAGCAAAGGAGACCGGCTTAAACGAAGGAGCCGCGTTATTGACTAAAATGTCAATCGGCCCCAGTTGTTTTTGAATCGTTTTGATCATCTCCTCCACTTGGACCGAATCGGCGACATTCGCTTTGAAAGAGATTCCCCTGCCTCCTGCTGAGTTAATCTCAGAGACGACTCTTCGAGATCCCTCTTCATCCTGACGATAATTCACGGCGACCGAGGCCCCGTTTTTTGCTACTAGCCGCGCGATCGCTGAACCAATCCCCCTGCTGGCGCCTGTGACTAAAACCACTTTGCCGGTAAGATTCATGGAATTGGACATTTTGAGTTCACTTTTT